>VBHS01000204.1 GCA_005881295.1 Chloroflexota bacterium | reverse complement strand
TCCACGTCGAGGATTTCGAAAACGGCATCGTTCATACCCACATCACTGAACATATTGGGGCATTCATACGCCGCAGCGGCACGTTGAAAAAGGTGCGGTGACCGTCTCGAGCGTCTGCCATTTCGCGCTCGCGGTGCCTCTCAGTACATCCCAGCTGTCCCTGATCTGGAAGAGAACACGAGGGGTGGCCCTCATGAGTCACAACTGGCCCAGGTCTTGAGGAACCTTCTGAAAAACTGATCTGGAAAATGGCCTTGATGTAGAGGACCTTTTTGCCCAGGTGTTAAGGATCAAAAACAGACAGGAAAGTATGCAAATGTGCGCGGCTTTCTTCGTGGGATGGCAAGTACCCAGTAAAAGAGACACGTCTATGGGGAAAGAGAAGCAAACGTTCTCGTCATTTTTGTGACATAATGTGATATATTTTGATGCTTGGTGAACTACTTTTGCCAGCAAGACCGCTGACGTAAGGATGAACACGAATACATAGGGATGGTCTCTTATGCCTCCGCGACTCACCGATTGGAGCATTGCACTTGCCGCAACCCTTGCCTTCACGACCGGCATTATCAGCCTGATCAGTGGCCTCCCGCAAGAGTGGTTCATCTTCGCCATACATGGTATCGTGGGAATCTGGCTGCTGCTGTTCTTGTGGGGCAAGCTGCGGCGCGTCTTGCCCCGGCTCATCCATCCCCGGCGTTGGGATCGCCGCACCGTCTTTGGACTGCTGGCGCTGCTGCTAGTCACACTGGCCCTTTTCTCAGGCGTCTGGTGGGTCGGAGGCGGTGAGTGGTACTTCGCCGGGTTCAATCTGTTGAACTGGCATATTATCCTGGGCATCGTGCTCACTGCGGTTATCCTGTTTCATATGTTCGCGCGCGCCAAACGGCTGCGCAAACGCGACGTTGTCGGTAGGCGACGGATGCTGTATTTAAGCATATTGCTTCTTGGCGGTACGGCACTCTGGCCAGGGCAGCAACTCACCGAACGTGCCCTGAATCTGCCCGGAGCTAGGCGGCGCTTCACCGGCTCGCGTGAGGCTGGTAGCTACGCTGGCAATGCTTTCCCCACTTCCAGTTGGGTCGCTGATGCGCCGCGTCCAATTGATGCTCAGACATGGCGGCTTTCGCTCGTCGGTGCCGTCACTAAGCCCCGCGACTTCTCCTATGCCGAGCTGGTGGCGGCTCAAGATCAAGAAGAGGCGACGCTGGATTGTACAGGTGGCTTTTATAGTACCCAGCGTTGGAGGGGTATACGTATCGGGCGCCTGCTCGACCAGGCTGTCCTCCACGCAGATGCGCGCTATGTCAGTTTCATCTCGGTAACGAGCTACCGTTGGAGCCTGCCGCTTGCGGAAGCACGTGGGGCACTGCTGGCGACACATATTGACGAGGATCTGCTCTCTCATGATCATGGCTTCCCCCTCCGCCTGGTCGCCCCCGGTCGTCGCGGCTTAGAATGGGTCAAATGGATCACTCACATCGAGGTGCTGACTGAGCCCGACCCCGGCCAGGCTCTCAGCATCTTCACCAGCAGCTTCACCGACGCGGGGCGTGGAAGCTGAAAACCTGTGCCAGTTCCACGTGTCTATCTTTCTATCGAAAATATATTTTAATTCATATAAATAATAGATGAGATAAATATAAATACTTGACAAGACCGCCGCTACGACCTATACTTTGTTTGGTGCATAAAAGTAGACCTCGTTGTAATAAACGTAATGTTCATGAATATGCTATTTCGATGTGATCGAGTGCCCGATATACGCAAGATCGCGGTACTTCGGGCTAACGCTCTTGGCGATTTTATCTTTGCCCTCCCTGCTTTAGAAGTTCTACGTGTGGCCTATCCCGAGGCTGAAATCGTTCTACTCGCCAAAAAGTGGCACGCAAACTTCCTGGCGAACAGGCCTGGGCCGGTTGATCGGGTTATTGTTGTCCCCGTTTCTAAGGGCGTGAACGAGGAGCCTGGTCTCATGGAAAATCTTGCGGAACAGGAGCAGTTCTTCAAGGACATGAACCAGGAACGCTTCGGTCTCGCTATCCAGCTTCATGGTGGTGGGCGCTACTCTAACCCATTCCTTCTGCGCTTCGGTGCCCGCATGACGGTCGGCCTGAGAACACCAGATGCTGTCCCTCTTGATCGATGGCTGCCATATATCTACTTCCAGCCTGAAATCATACGCTATCTGGAGGTTGTTTCCTTGATAGGGGCAAAGGCTACTGTGTTGGAACCGCGTATCTCTGTCATTAAGGAGGACCTGGTCGAGGCGCGAAGGGTTGTCCCTGGGCAGGAAAAACCGCTCGTTGCCCTTCATCCAGGGGCTAGTGATCCCGAACGTCGCTGGCCACCCGAGAAGTTTGCCGCTGTGGGGGATGCCCTGGCGACCGCGGGCAACTGTGGGTATCTATTGGTGCTTCAACCTTGTTACGGCAGGTATTCTCACTCGTTCATGTCATCGCCCTGTCGTATCATGGCGCCTTACATGTCCAGTTTGTGGCATTGATCGCAGCCGTAATTCTTGCGATCATCATGCCTCGTTTGTTGCTGATATTCTTACAGAGGAAGTGATTATGACGGCGCTTGATTTGTTCCATTCTAACTCTTCCCTACAATAATAGGAAACGATTTCATTACAACTAAGAAGCGGAGGCAGCGTATCCTTGTCAAGAAGTCAAATAAAAATGGTCCCGACGGGAATGCGATCTCTTGTATTATTACTTCCGACTTGATATACTTCAGTATACGCAATAAGGGCGAGCGTTTTGTTCACAAGTTGCTTGTGTTGAGACTTCATTCGTGAGGGGCTCTCAGCTTTATGATATCACAGTGCCCATATCAGTACTGATCTACCATAGACTGATCGCTCTCATCTTCCGTTGTTCTCTGTAGAACGGTCACCTGTACTCGTTTTCTTAATCCCGTCCTTTTCTCCGTCATCTTCGCATTGCTGTTCACAGAGATGAAGCTGAAGTAGCTGGGAAGTAGCAGGTATGAAATGACCCAGACGCAAAGGGAAGCAGCCACAACCAATCCATCTCCATCCACCCCCGCCAGCTCGCTCCTGGTCGTGGATGACAACAGCATGAACCGCATCATGCTCTCGCGTTACATTACCAAACTCGGCTACCAGGCCACGCTGGCCGAAAACGGGCGACAGGCGTTGGACAAACTCCAGGGCGAGCCCTTTGACCTGGTGTTGCTGGACGTGCAGATGCCCGAAATGGACGGCTACCAGGTGCTGGAACATCTCAAGGCCGACCCCCGCCTGCGCGACATCCCGGTGATTATGATTTCGGCTGTGGAAGAACTGGAGAGCGTCGTGCGATGTATTGAACTGGGCGCGCAAGATTACCTGCCCAAGCCCTTCAACCCGGTACTGCTGCGCGCCAGGCTCAGTGCGTCCCTGGAACGCAAGTGGCTGCGCGACCAGGAGGTCGACTATTTGCAACAGGTAGGGCGTGTTGCCGAAATCACCGAAAGCGATTATTTCCAGCAGTTGCTGGGCAAAGCGGACGAACTCCGCAACAGGGTCATGGCCGACGAATGAGACGGAATGCAAGACAGGGCGACTAAAAAGCGAGACAATACGTGCGTTGATATCCTTACGCGGACCAGGAAAGAAGTAGGCGAGCTGAAGCAGTCCCAGAAAGTTGAGGAAGGAGCTTATGCATGCAAACTTGCGTCTTCGTATCGTGCTTGGCTTTGGCGTCGGGCTAGCGCTCATCATGATCGCCATCTTGGGTTTTCATCTTGGCGGCCCGGCATTCCTGCTCCTTGGACTCTACCTCGGAACGGCTGATGCTTTGATCGGGGGAATAATCGTCCTTGTCTCAGTTGCTCTTCCTATTCGCAGTGAGGAAGATGCTGAACCCTGGCTCAGTCATGAGCGATTTGCCTGGATCCTCATTGGATTGGGCTGTCTCATGTGGGGCATTGGCGACTGCATCTGGCACTATTATCAGGCCCTCGGCCAAAGTCCTTTCCCATCACTGGCTGATATTGGGTACTCCAGCCTGCCTCCTCTGATTTTTCTCGGTCTGCTCTTGCAGCCCTCTCCCGGCTCAGGCCGCAGCCGACTGATGCTGCTGCTCGACAGTCTGATCGCCATGGGCTCCCTGTTTGCAATCGCCTGGTATTTCCTGTTGGGGCCTCTGGCGCTTGCATCGGTCGAGGACCCACTGTCCAAATTCCTCGGGCTCTACTATCCTACCAGTGACATCCCGCTGCTCACCTGTGTGGTCCTCTTACTCCTGCGCAGCCGGGGGCGCGTCTACCAGGCGACCGCACGACGTATTAGCCTGATCGTTGTCGGACTGGGCTTATGCTTCTTTGTCACCTCCGACATTCTCTATAACATGCTACAGAATGCAGGAACATACGTCGCAGGCACATTGATCTCGGCTGGTTGGCCTTGTGGGATAATGATCATCGGACTGGGTGCTTATCTCCGCCGCTTCCTTCCTGCAACATCAGCAGCGTTGATAGAACAGCGTGTACGCCGACGTACCAAACGTGTTATCTTCGGACCCGAACAGCTTGTCCCCTATCTGCTGCTGGGAATCCTCTTTGTCGTTCTGGTGCTCGACACGCTCTCCTCTGATAAGGGCCAGCTGGCGCTGCGTCCGGTGCTCCTTTTTGCGACCATCGGTGTCGTGGGATTAGTCGTTGTGCGTCAGATTTTAACCATACGGGTCAATGCCGGCTTGTACCTGGAAGCCCACAGCCAGAGGCAGTACTTTGAGGCCTTGATGAACGTTTGCCCGGTCGCTGTGGCCAGTACTACAAAGCCTGATCGATGTGGAACTCCTGGGGGCTCCGGTGGTGGTGGAAGGTGGAAAGGTCGGCTTTTTTGGACTGTATTTGGATATTACCGAACGCAAGCAGGCAATGGAAGCCATAGAGCAAGCCCGGGCTGCCGCTGAAGCCGCCAACCAGGCGAAAAGCGCGTTCCTGGCCACGATGAGCCACGAAATCCGCACCCCGATGAATGCCATCATTGGCATGACCGGATTGCTGCTCGACACGAGCCTCTCCGCCGAGCAGCGTGAGTATGCCGAAATGGTCCGCTCGAGCAGCGATGCGTTGTTAACCATCATCAACGACATTCTGGACTTCTCCAAGATCGAAGCCGGCAAACTCGAACTGGAACGTCAGCCCTTTGACCTGCGTGAGTGCGTGGAGTCGGCCCTGGATCTGCTGGCGACCCGGGCCACGGAGAAAGGCTTAGACCTGGCCTATCTGCTGGACGATCAGGTTCCCGCAGCTATCTATGGCGATGTGACCCGCTTGCGCCAGACTCTGGTCAATCTGCTCTCCAATGCCGTCAAGTTCACGGAGCAGGGTGAAGTCGTAATCTCAGTTGAAGCTGTAGAGTGCCGATTTATCGAGCACGTGCCCAAGGATGCAACTGCAACGGTGCATGAGCAGGATGGTGATGGATTACCATTCCACGACCTGCATTTTGCGGTCAGGGATACGGGCATCGGGATTTCAGAGGAAGGGATGGCTCGCCTGTTCCGCTCCTTCAGCCAGGTGGATGCCTCGACGACCCGCCGTTACGGGGGAACCGGGCTGGGTCTGGCCATCAGCAAGCGGCTGGCCGAACTGATGGGCGGGACCATGTGGGTCGAAAGTCAGCCAGGAGTCAGCTCAACCTTTCATTTCACTATCCTGGCCCAAACTGCTTCTGCTCGCCCACGCCCACATCTGGATAGCAGCCAGCCCCACCTCGCCGGTAAGCGCATCCTGATCGTGGATGATAACGCCACCAATCGCACCATCCTCAGGTTGCAGACACAACCCTGGGGCATGCTCCCTTACGAGTGTGCTTCTGGCCAGGAGGCGCTTGCACAAGTACAGGCAGGTGTTCCTTTCGATGTAGCCGTCCTGGATATGCAGATGCCCGACATGGATGGGCTGATGCTCGCCAGGCAGATTCGACGCCACCAGAACGCCCAGGCCCTTCCCCTCGTCATGTTAACGTCGCTGGGTCAGCGCGAGATCGACACGGGGGGGGTCGAGTTCGCGGCCTTTCTGCACAAGCCAATTAAGCCCTCGCAACTGTATAATGCGCTGATCTCCATCTTTGCCGAGCAGGCACAGCCTGTACTCAAGCAGGCAGGGGCGGCAGGCACACAGTTCGATGCCTTGCTGGGTCAGCGCTTGCCCTTGCGTATCCTGCTGGCCGAAGACAACACGGTCAATCAGAAACTGGCGTTGCGTCAGTTAGAGCGCATGGGCTACCGGGCCGACGTCGCCGCCAACGGTCTGGAAGTCCTGCAAGCCTTGCAGCGACAAAGCTACGATGTGATTTTGATGGATGTACAGATGCCCGACATGGATGGCCTGGAAGCATCTCGCGTCATTCACGAGGAGTGGCCTGCTGAGCAATGCCCGCGCATTGTAGCCGTGACGGCCAATGCCATGCAGAGCGACCGGGAGGAGTGTCTGGCCGCTGGCATGGATGATTACCTCGCCAAGCCCATCCAGATCAACGCCTTACAGGAAGCTTTGGAGCGGGCTGGATTATGGGCACGAGTACACCGGCGTTCAACGAGTCCGCTTTCGCCAGTTAAGACGGCTCCCCTAACCCTGGAAGCTGAGAAGCAAGTCGAGCCTGATCCGGCTCTTGATCGGGCGGTGCTGTCCGAGCTACGGCAGTTGCAGGGGGAAGGTGAGCCGGATATCGTGCAGGAATTGGCCGAGGCATTTGAGTTCGAAACACCACCTTTGTTGGAGGCGCTGTGCCAGGCCGTAGCCGAAGGGCAACCCGAGCAACTCAAACGGGCGGCTCACAACCTCAAGGGCAGCAGTCACAACTTAGGAGCCCGTACGATGGCGGCTCTCAGTGCCGAATTGGAGACCCTCGGCAAGCACGGGACCGTCGAAGGGGCGGCGGAACTGGTCACCCGCTTGGAGCAGGAGTACCTGCGCGTTTGCCAGGCCCTGGCCGCCGAAGGAGCTGGTGTGAAATAAAAAATGCATAGAACGCACTTATCGCTCGCTATCACGACGACAGAGGTTTGCAGACAGCAACAAGCAGTCTGGTAAATCAAGCCAACAACAGAAAGGGGCACCTGCTGTAATGCCTACGATCATTTCTATTCACTCCTATCGAGGGGGGACAGGCAAATCCAACCTCACCGCCAATCTTGCGAACAGTCTTGTCCAACAGGGGAAACGTGTTGCTGTCGTCGACACAGACATCCAGGCACCTGGCCTGCACGTCCTCTTTGGCATGGATACGCAGCAGATGGGCTTGACCCTTAACGACTACCTGTATGGACGGTGCAGTATTGAGCAGGCGACCTATGACGTCACTGATAAGCTGGGTCCGCAGGTGGCGGCGATGGGAACGCTCTACCTGCTTCCTTCCAGCATCAAAGCCGTGGAGATTACGCGGGTGTTGCGGGAGGGCTACGAGGTGAACTTGCTCATCGACGGCTTTCGCAAGCTGATAAAGACCTTTCACCTTGATTACCTCCTCATTGATACCCACCCCGGCTTGAATGAGGAGACCCTGCTCTCCATTCTCATTTCCGATATCCTGCTGTTGATCTTGCGTCCCGACCAGCAAGACTTCCAGGGGATTGCGGTGACCGTCGAAGTTGCCCGCAAGCTCAAGGTGAAGCGGCTGTTGCTTGTTGTGAACAAGGTGCTTCCCAAACTGGACAAGGTCTCCCTCCGGCAACAGGTACAAACGGCCTATGATACCCCTGTTGCTAGCATATTACCCGTCTCGGAAGAACTGATCGAACTCGGCAGTGCTGGCATTTTCAGTATTACCTCTCCTGATCATCCCTACAGTCAGGGTGTTCGCGAACTCGCTGCACAGGTAGTAAACTCTGCTTGAGGTAGAATAGCAAAAATAGAGGAAAGCGCGGGAGGAGAGGCAGACAGGATGAGTGTGTTTGACTCGTCGCAGCCTGAGCAGCATCGACGCGACGACGTACCTGAGCGAACGATGGCCGAAGTGCTGGCGTTGCCCCACGAGGCACGTACGATTGTCACCTGGTTGGTGCGACAGCGAGAAGCTGGGCTGTCAGAGGTAGCAGCTCTCCTCGAGCAGGATGAAGCCACTGCACAGACCCTGTTAACTGACCTGGTCGCGCAGGGCTTCGTGCAGGAGGTACTCAATGAGGGCGAAGGGCAGCCGCGCTACCGGGTACGGCTGGCGGCCAGACGAGGACGCCAGGTGCCGCTCGATCTGTGAATGGAAGAGTTGTTGAACGATGCATTGTCAAGGAGAAGGTATCTATGCCAACCGATGATGAGCTGTTCACATCTTCCGAGGTGCTGGGAGGGTTTCCAGCTAAGCGGGCCCGCTTGCTCCTGTTTCAAATCGAGAGCCGAACCGCCTATCTCATGATGCAATCACGACGAACGGTCGATCTCTATCTGACTGAAGAGATCGCTGAGCAGCAGGAGCTGGCTTTCTTTGAGGCGCTCGCCCAGGGCCGCGAACCACCTGTGCGCCCAACGATTCGCGATCTGGAACGCTATGCCCCACAGTGGCAAGCCCTCGTGCCGCCAAACCAGATCCTGCAAGCAACTCTGGCTCACTTATTGGGACAGAAGTATCACTTTGCACAGCGCGACATTCCCCATATTCGGGAGGCAGTAGGACTGGACACTGAAGGGGTACAACAAGCCTTCCAGCGCCAGTACCTGCAGTCGCTTGACACGATCTATATCAGACGCGTTGGCTTACTTGAGTGGATGCGCTGGCAGTGGAACAAGCTCAGCGGGTGGCTGGAACACCTACCGCCGTTTTGGACGGCCTATGCCCTGACCTTCACTGAAATAGTTGGAGCTTCCATCTTTGCGTTGCCCATTGCTCTGGCCGGAGTGGGTCCATTGGCTGGAGTGGTCGTCCTGGTGGTGATGGGCGTGATCAATGTACTCACGATCGCTGCCATGGCGGAAGCCGTGACCCGCAGTGGCTCGATCCGTTACCAGGGCAGCTACCTGGGTCGGCTAGTCCAGGACTACCTGGGAAGACCCGGTTCAATTCTGCTGACTACCATGGTGGTGACCATCTGTGTTATAGCGCTTTTGGCCTACTATATCGGGTTCTCGCTCACCCTGGATGGCGCCACAGCGATACCTGCCGAAGTCTGGGCGGGATTGCTTTTCCTGCTTGGAGTCTATTTTGTTCGCCGAAAAAATTTGCATGCCACCATCAGCAGCGCCCTGGTAGTCGGTGCTATCAACCTGGGCTTGATCCTGATCCTCTCGGTACTCGCTCTGGGACACGTCCGGCTGGAGCAC
>VBHS01000203.1 GCA_005881295.1 Chloroflexota bacterium | reverse complement strand
CCCAGATCGCCGAACACCTCATCATCAGTCCGCGCACGGTCAACACCCACCTGAAGACGATCTATGGGAAAATCCAGGTCTCCTCGCGCAGTGCTGCCACACGCTATGCGATTGAACAACGTCTGATCTAACCCGCCACTCCGCACCGTTCATACAGCCTGATCATCGTCTACCTGATTCTACGTAGAACCCCTTGCCCTCATTCTCCTGTTGCTTTCTGAAGATACGTAGCCATGACACCTTTTTCAAGGGATGTGTTCTGGTCCGCTCTCACGTATACTCTCACTAAAGCAGTGGTCGCGCGGTCTCTCTCGTCGGGAGACCATAATGGAAATCGCGCACTGGCACATGACAAGCAAGATCGTATCAACGAAAGAAAGAAGGAGAACACCATGAGAAAAATCATTGTTTCCGAGTACGTGACGCTGGACGGCGTTATGGAAGATCCCGGCGGCGCTGAAGGGTTCAAACACGGCGGTTGGAGCTTTGGATTTGGGGGTGCAGAACAGCAGCAGTATAAATTCGAGGAACTCTTCGCCTGCGATGCGCTTCTGCTGGGCCGCCGGACCTATGAAGGGTTTGCCGCCGCCTGGCCGAACATGCCTGGGACCGGGGCGTATGGTGAGAGGATGAACAGCCTGCCCAAATACGTTGCTTCAACGACCCTCTCTGAAGTGACATGGAATGCCACCCTGATCAAGGGCGATCTGGCGGAAGAAATTTCCAAACTCAAGCAGGAGGCTGGTCAGGATGTGTTGATTTTCGGCAGTGGCGAACTGGTCCACACGCTTCACGAGCGGGACCTCATCGACGAATACCGGCTGATGGTCTTTCCGGTGGTGCTGGGAAGCGGGAAACGTCTGTTCCCAGGCGGGAATGAGAAGAAAGTACTCAAACTGGTCGAGACCAGGACATTGGGTTCAGGCGTCGTAGTGCTCACCTACCAGCCTGACAAACCATAACCGGGGCCGGACAGAGCGGAACTGCCCACCGAACGTGGCACCCACCAAGGAAGTAGAACAAAAGATACTGAGGAGAACATCATGAGAACAGTCATTTCAAAAGATGGCACCGCTATCGCATTCGATCAGTCGGGTACGGGGCCAGCGATCATCCTGGTGGGTGGTGCGTTCACTGATCGATCACAACCGATACTGACGCAACTGGCGGAAAGCCTTTCGCCACAGTTCACCGTCATCAACTATGATCGCCGTGGGCGAGGCGACAGTGGGGACACGGCCCCCTATGGGGTCGAGCGCGAGATCGAAGATCTTGAAGCGCTCATCAAAGAAACTGGTGGATCGGCGTTTGTGTGTGGTTTCTCCTCCGGTGCCGCTCTGGCCCTTGAGGCGGCAACGAGCGGACTCGCTATGAAGAAGCTGGCACTGTACGAACCACCTTTCAGAATCGCAGGCAGTTCAAGGCCGCTGCCGCAGGATTTCGCAAAGCATCTCAGCGGACTGATTTCGTCTGGGCGCCGAGGCGACGCGGCTGAATACTTCATGACGCAGGCGGCGGAGGTTCCTACCGAATTCGTAGCCCAGATGCGCAACGAGCCATTCTGGCTGACGGTGGAGGCTGTGGCGCACACGCTCATCTACGACACAGCGATTATGGGGAACGACGGCTCGCTGCCGATCGAACGGCTGACAGTGATCACGGTCCCTGCACTCGTGATCGACGGTGGGGCGAGTCCTGCGTGGATGCGCGAGGCGGTGCGAGCGGTCGCGGAGGTCATGCCTCATGCACAGCGCCGCACCCTGGAAGGTCAGACACACCAGGTTTCTCCACAGGTTCTCGCTCCTGTATTGATGGAGTTCTTCAAAGGCTGAGAGGGCACCCAGCCGAGAACCCTATCACGTGCGTATTGGGCAATGTGAACAAAGCAAAGGAAAGCTGTTTGACACGAAGAGGGTCTCAAAGGGGCCGCCCGCCATCTGTCATCCCTTCGCTCAAGGGCGGGCTCTGAGCGCGAGCTTTGGATCTCTGGCGGGCCGAGCGCAGATCCTTCGCTGCGCTCAGGATGACAGACAGGACAGCGCTCAAGGTCGCTCACGAGGTTGGGAAGTCATACACCGCTCACGGGAAGTCTTCTCTCCAAATGTCTAATCATAAACTGACCTCCTTGACGAGGGAGCTAGCCTCGTCAAGGAGGTCAGTTTCCCTGACTTTTGAGAGTTAGGAAATACCCTCTCTATTCACAAAACGAACATTCTTCGTTCCAATCTTACCCTTATTCAACGTCTATCTATTGACGAGTGTTTGATAATCCTCTGGAACACAGCAAACAAGCATGTATTGACAGTCTCCACATAGTGCCAGGCCGGGAAGAAAAGAAAGGACTACTTCAGTGAAATATATTCAACGCTTTGCACAACATGTTCGAGTAGTAGCTTCTACGTGGTCGCGTGTCCTCGTCCTCATCTGGAGGACAAATCCCTGGTATGTCACATGGTTGCTTGTTTTCACTTTCCTCGGTGGCCTTATTCCTTCGCTACAAATACAGTTTACCAGTCAGATTATTCAAAATGCGGCTGAAGCTATCCAGGCAGGGCACGCTCCACAACTTGTCCACCTCGCCATTCTCTTCGGGTTCTTACAGGGTGGATTGATGCTTATCTCCTCGGTACTGGGCATTGGTCAGCAGCAGTTACAATCGCTTCTCCAGACAAAACTGGCCAACGTCATTGCTATTCGGATTATGGAGAAAGCGATAGAACTGGATGTACAGTACTTTGAAGATGATGAGTTTTACGACAAGTTACAACGCGCCAATCGCGAGAGTTCGTATCGTCCCTACCAGATTTTCTGGCAGATGGTAACGACTGGTTCCCAATGCGTCACACTAATCTCTGTCGTCGCCGTGCTGCTCTATTGGAACTGGTGGCTGGGTTTACTGATCCTGCTCGCTCCACTGCCGTCAGTTGCTTCGCAGATTTTCTACGGTCACCAGAGCTATAAGATTGAGCGAGAGCGCACGCAACAGAGGCGCCGTCTGTCCTACTTTCAGTTTCTTACGACGAATGCACAATCGGTCAAAGAGATTCGCCTCTTTCGCCTTGGCGACTACTTCTTAGGTCGATATAAGCAGCTCTACAACGATTTTTATAAGGTAGACAGCGACCTGGTGAAACGCGAAACGCGAGCGCTTGTGCCTTTTACGATTCTGACAAACCTCACCTCAGCAGGGGCGCAAATCTATGCGATTAGCATTACAATCGCAACCGGGCAGATTGGCTTCCTTGCCGGCTATATGCAGGCCATCGCTGTGGTACAAAACACGGTAGAAGCGCTTTTATGGGGAGTCAGCCA
>VBHS01000202.1 GCA_005881295.1 Chloroflexota bacterium | reverse complement strand
AAATCCCCCCGCGCTCGGTTTATTGCGAGGGGATATCACACCTTATACTGATAGCGTGATCCAGAAAGCTCTTGCTAAACGACCAAAAGACCGTTTCCAGACGGCGGGTGAGTTTAGTGTTGCCTTTGCTCAATCCATCCGTATCGCTGATCAACTTTATCAAATCGATCCCAACAACAATCTTTCTGATGGTATGAAGGCTACCTCTAGAAGCTTAAGTAGCGGCGCGAAACGTGCTCTTTCTACGTCAAAACCTGTTGTTCGTGTGAAACCAGAAGCGATACGTTCAGTCGATCTCCTGCGAGTCATCGTGGCCATTATTCTGTTCTTTGCCATAGCCGTCGGAGCGATAGCTGCAGGTGGGTTGATCACTTCTCACTTTAGCGACTCTCCAACTAAGACACACCTGCAGGTCGCTGTTCCAGCAAACGCGCTGTTTGATGATCTGTCGAATAGTTCTGACTGGCCAACAGGTGGTACCTTTTATTTCGCTGATCAGCAGTACCATATTCAAAATAAATCGGATCATAACGTTGCCCTGGCTCTCTACGCGAATCATCAATATGCCAACTTTCACCTCACGGTATCCATGTCTGAAATCCATGGCTCGTCGGATGGGGCCGATTACTATGGAGTTGCGTTTCGCGGAACTGCCGATCAATCTCATTACTACCTTTTTGAAGTCGTGGCATGGGGTGGGGGGCAGTACCAGTTCTCGCGCTACGATGGCGATGCACGCTGGAAGACACTGGCTGGTGGCCCAACCAATTTACTGCTGACCGGTGTTGGTAAAAGAAACGCTATTTCTGTTGAGGCTACCGGCGACACATTCAACTTTTTGATCAACGGGAAAGCAGTGGGACCTGCTATCACGGACTCTTCATCCGCGGCTCTATCGTCAGGGGAAGTTGGTTTCTCTGTGGAGGAGCAAGGCACCGAGATTGTATTCTCACACCTCTACATCAAAACCTCCAAAGCGTAAGCAGATCGATAATAGCTGCCAGTGTTGTCAACATTCTCATCACTCCTCATGGGAGGATAAGGACAGCCAATCCCTTTTGTCAAGCACAATCAAGGGAATTGACAATGTTTGCCCAACCCACTATACTGAAACAGGCCGAAAAAATAACTTTGCCGCCGCGTACTCGATTTCTACATGGCGTGCCAAGAGGAGGATAACTGAAACATGACATACGTAATAACTCAGCCTTGTATTGGTGTAAAGGACGCATCCTGTGTGGATGTATGCCCTGTAGACTGTATTCATCCTTCGCAGAACGAGGAGGAATTTGACACGGTTGAGCAGCTCTATATTAATCCTGATGAATGTATCGATTGCGGAGCTTGTGAGCCTGCATGTCCCGTGACTGCTATTTTTGAGGAATCCGCTACTCCAGACGAGTGGAAACACTTCATCAAGATTAACGCAGATTTTTTCAAGTAATATAGAGAAAAGTTAAGTTGTGACAAATTGTATGCGGGTCTGGCGCCGCTTGATGCCAGGCCCGCATACAATTTGTCATTCACCATCTTAGACTTTTTTCCTCTGCTGTGATATAATGCTGCTTGCAAACGCAGTACACACACAACTTCTAAGGGAGCAGTCTCCTATGCCAATTACACGACGCAGACGCGCTAATCCGCCCGATCAACCCGAAAATAATAACAATCACCTTGCGGAACAAACGGAAAATGCAGCAGCATCGCTTGCTTCAGAGCGAGATTCTGCCGCATCCGCAGTTGAGGGAGAGGCTGCAGATACAGGAGTACCCAATACGGATCAAACTGTAACCTCATTTATGCCGCCAGTTCCTCCTACTCCTGTGAATGGTGCAGATCAGCAAAACTATACGCCTCCAATCGAAGGCGGTCGACGGACTTCTCGTGGCGAACTCTTTCGTCGCCCACCGCAGCAGCCGCCATCCCAGCTACAGTCACTTGTGCCGAACGCGGCTAATCCGCCTTTATCTGCGCCCTTGCAGCCGCCAACACATGAGATCTCTCTGCCATTAGGGAATCTGCTGCATCTTGCGTATAACCCCGGTTATACTGGGGCTGAAGAGGCTCGTAGCGCCTTATTGCAGCAGTTAGAGAGTCAAAGCAAAGCGGGAGGGCGTGCTCGTTGCTGGAACTGTGGCTCTATTGCTATAGCCTATGATCGCTGGAACACGCGAAGTAAAACCTTTGGCGAAGTAGGGATTGCTTACTGCGAAATTTGTGGCGTTTGGAGTGTGCTCTAATATTTGTTGCATCTTGTGATACAGTCGGCTAGAACTGTTGCAGGAGGGCCAGGCATGATAGAGGGTCAGGGAGAACTTACACCTCGTCGCTGTCCACGTTGTGGTGGTCTTATGATTAAACCCGCTGGAAGCCTGTACTACTGGCATGCTGATTATAATCATCCGCCTTGTGATATAACGAATATAGTTGATCCCCCTTTAATTGTGCAAACTCTTGATGAGCCGGTTGAGCAGGATGAGCCACCGAAGAATAAACGTCAAAGGAAGTAACCGGCTGAGACCGTACTTCTCAGCCTGGGGAAAATAACCGGCGGAATTGAAAATCAACCCGGATAAGGTAGCCGTTATTTCTATTCAGTCTCACGGAAGAGATCTTCTTTTCATCCGAAGAATGCAACCTTTCACCCTTATTTTGCGTAATCACAAGTGATAAAAACCCTCTGGTAAAGCTAGAGGTTTATAGTTTAAGCATGAGGTTTAGCATGTACAATCAAAGAAATAACGGACCGTTCGGCCGGAATAATGGCATGTTCGGTTCCTCTCGCTATCAATACCAGACCTTGCCATATGGGTATGAAGGGACACAGACGAGTGGTCTCATGAGTAAAGTCATGGGATTGCTGGCATTCTCCTTCCTTTTTGCTGCTCTCGGTACCTTAGTTGGCTTCTTCTTGAATATTAGCTTTGGCACCTATTGGATTATAGCCATTGCAGGTCTGGTCGTTCTCATCATTCTTCAATTCGTCATTCAGAGGCCAGGGCTGAATCTCTTTTTGCTCTACCTCTTTACCTTCCTGGAAGGGATGTCACTTGCTCCGCTCATTAGCTACTACCTGTCGAACGCAAGCAATATACTGGGCGAGGCTTTCCTGATAACTGCTGTTTCTGCGTTTGGATTAGGAGCGTATGCCTGGATCACAAAGCGCGATTTCTCGCGTCTAGGTGATTACCTTTTCTTTGGCCTTATTCTGCTCCTGGTGACTTCCCTGTTAGGCCTTTTCTTCGGCAGCTTTTTTCATACCACCCTCATTCAGTTGATCATCTCTCTCTTTGGCATAGCTCTCTTTTCTGGCTTTGTCATTTTCAATGTCCAGCGTGCGAAATATGCGGCTGATACCATGCCTAACGCCATTGGTTTAACCATCTCCATTTTCCTTGCCGTACTCAACCTGTTTCTCTTCATTTTGGAACTGCTCTCCATTTTGCAGGGAGGTCGCCGCAGGTAGCTTAACCAGCATTGTATTCCTGTTTACCTTTCGTCAGATTTGAGCGTATAATAATGGAGAACCATTGGAATAATGATGCCTGTTGATTTGTTACACTAGGTAAAGGAACAGTATCTCAAGCTGCTTTAAACAAAGGCGTTAGATACATTTTCAGATAAGAAAGAGAGTGAGAACCTATCATATGGGTACGCATGCCAATCTTGTTCATGTCGGCGACCAGGATTTTGAGACAAAAGTCCTCAAATCAGATTCGCCAACTGTTGTTGATTTCTGGGCTGCATGGTGTGGCCCCTGTCGATCTATCGCCCCTTATTATGAATCATTGAGCGATGAATATCAGGGCAAAGTACGTTTCGTTAAAGTGGATACAGACGAAAATCCAAACACTCCAACTCGCCTGGGTATCCAGGGAATTCCTACCTTTATCATCTTTAAAGGCGGTCAGGAAGTTGGCCGTGTCGTTGGTGCTGATCGCGCACGCCTGAAGAGAGAAATCGACCGCGTGGCAAGCAATTAATCATGCCAGTCCATCGACTGTGGAAATATATAGCGCATCGTCTTGAGACGTCAGGATGATGCGCTATTTGCTATTCTCTCCCCTCTCGACTATTGATCTCACATGTGATATATTTTTCCCAATACATTTTGTTGTGTTATTTAGAGTTGTCTGGACATAAGGGAAACCGCATATGCCTACGTTAGAACGTACAAATCCTCTACCTCTCTATTATCAGCTCAAAGAAGTGCTGAAGCAACAGATCCGCTCTGGCCACCTCGCGCCTCATACGGCCATTCCATCCGAACCCGAACTTGTTGCAAACTACCATGTCAGTCGGGCCACCGTGCGCCAGGCTCTCTCAGAACTTGTCCATGAAGGGTTGCTTTA
>VBHS01000201.1 GCA_005881295.1 Chloroflexota bacterium | reverse complement strand
GCCTCAGCGAACAAAAGGCCGAGACGACGCGCAGAAACCAGGAGCACTTGCCAGCCCTACCCACAAATAGAAATCAAACCGTCAAACTGAGACCTGCAGATGCAGAAGAACCAGCCATTCGTCGCTCTGTAGCAGAAGAGGATTCACTTACTACATTCGAAGGGGAAAAAGGGCTTTCTCACCTCAATGGGCAGTTCCACGAGCTAGCCAGTGAGATCCGTTCATTGCACCAGCAAGCGCAGAATCTCGAACATCGACTCGGCGTACTAACCGATACGGTTGATCATATCGAACGCTCTCGGAGTGGTCGCACCAGCGTTGAAGAAGACACACACACATCTTCCGATCATACTATTGCCTGAATGTAGCTCATTGATAAGAGCGTTTTAGACAATGCGCAAGCTAAAACGCTCTTATCAATGAGCTAGCGGTCAACGAGCGATCTCGTCAACGTAATAACCGTGACGAACATACGGTAAAGATCAAGCAGATTATTGTTATCGCTGGCAAGCTTCACCGTGCGTGGTGCCACTCGTTCAACACCACGCACCCATTGTGCCATCTCCGCCATATCAGCCACGAGAAAGGTGATCTCCAGGGAAACCGGCAGCGTAAACTCCGGAGGGCGCATCTTGTCTCTATTGACCACCGCCCGACCGGCTCCATCGCGCAGCAGTTCACAGGCAAGCGAGGGGTGTATGTGAGCCGCGGCAAATCGTCCAAGAGACTGCTTGACAACTACCTTTTCTGCTGCAGGGGCAACCAGTTGTGCCTCGTGTGTAGTTACCTCATCGCCGCTGACAAAAATGATTGGCACACCATAATGGGCGGCTACGAGCGCATTGATACCCGACTCACCCACTATTTCGCTATTGATACGCACCTCCCACACAGCGCCTGGATTATATGTATGAGAGAGAATAGCCTGTTGCGCGCCAATCGAGCCATGATAGCTGACGAAACACACACCATCAAAGCTAGCATCAAGCCCTTCCATCATATAGAGGGGCTTATGCTTGCCAGTAATCAATGTGGCCTGCCCAGCAAGGTCTTGTGGATGCAGATTCCGCATATTATGATGTGAATCGTTGACCACAAATTCCGTCGCTCCAGCTGCTTGCGCCCCCGTAATGACAGCATTCACTTCATTGGTAAGCAATTTACGGCCCTGCTCATATTCTGCATTGCCCTCAATGATCTGTTCCCAGGCTACAATACCACTCGTTCCTTCAAAGTCGGTTGAGAGAAAAAGTTTCATACTGTTACCTCTCTTCCTTTTGGTGGTGGTGAACGGTCTGGTTTCCCATAATGACACAACGTCCCTGCCGGGCAAACGCGGTCAGGATATCTCCTTTATCTTCGCAGACAATGCCCAGCATCAGCGCTTCGTGCTCAATTACATCGTCTTCTGCTAGAGATGTTTCCCATACTCCTACCACCAAACTGCATCTCTGCGGTAAACCTGCGAGAAACTCGTTGATTTGCTGTTTATTCCAACCATGCCAGGAATAGTTATCTTCCCGATGTTCAAGCCTTAAAGCAGCCTCCAACAGCGGCCTGGCTGCACTCCACAGAGGAGAATCAGCATCAAGCACAACTAATTCTTCAGCTAACACACTCCACAACCTTTCACGATCTTAATATTCAGGGCAGGCCTCCTTAATAGTATATGTGTGCCTGGTATTGAAGCCATTATACACCATTTAGCCCATCTCTCCGTATGCATTGCCGATCATGTACTTCTGGCATACTGGCACCACCTACACTAGGATTATGTCTGTCTGCCAAATTTCTCTCTTCATGATATAATGCAAGAAAGCATCCTAATATAGGAGTAGATTCGCGGGTACACACACAAAGGGCGAACCGCATGGCTACTACCATTCTTTCACTTTGCCTGGGTGCTCTCGGCATCATAGGGACCACGGTCTTGATAACGAGTACGGGGATGGTGATGTGGCATTACCGCGGGGCTCGAATATGGAGCTTCCGATGGCAGTGGCGCAATTGGCGTTTGTTGCAGATCTCCGCTATTGCCACCTTTTTCTTCATGGCAATGACCGCCAGCTATGGCATCCTCGATCAACCCTGGGCATGGCTCTATCTGATTATCGCATGCAAGACCGGCACCTGGTGGTTGCGTTGCGCTATTAACCGGAGAGCCTGAGAATACTAGCCTGCTACAAATAGAAGGAAGGCGAGCGGGATGTTCACCGTCCTTACTTCTATCTTTGCCACGTCAAACGTCTTTCTACTTAGCTACAAGACCCGCAACGAAGGAAACAAGCCACTAGTTAAAAGTTACACGATGCGCTATAATGAATTTGTCCTCGCCAATCAACTATGCGAGTAGTGAAGCAGGTGGGATAAGACCCTTGGCTTGGGTCAACAAATGAGAACAAGGAAGGTACAGAACCGTGCCCTGGTGTAAGTTTTTCATTCCGAAGATTGCATCGCCTAGAGTCAAACCTGATGATCCCGATTTTAATGATAACGTAATGTATGCGAAATGCATTAAGGGCCATGTCCTCAAAGATGCTGACGACTGGATTCTTTGCGAGAATTTACCAGCACCTGACGCAAAGTGCTGGCAAGAAGGTGGCGATACCATTTTTTCTCTCATGGCTCGTAAACGTAACGAGGCTCAGCCAGAAGTTAACCAGCAAAATGTGAATGGCGATGTAACTTCACAGCGCGCCACGTCTCGATCTGAGTGAAGTTACATGAGCAAACGTTCTCTGATTTCATCTTTTCCTTTTCAACTCGAACCTGAACTGGTTGCTCAGGTTCATTGTTCCTTACTACGCTGGTATAGTACTGAGCAACGCGACTTACCCTGGCGTGCAACAAATGATCCCTATGCTATTCTGGTTTCAGAGATTATGCTCCAACAAACACAGGTAGATCGTGTAATGCCTAAGTATGAGCAATTTCTCACCGCGTTTCCCACCCTGGCTGACCTGGCCCAGGCTTCCACTGCTGATGTTATCTCTGTCTGGGTACCACTCGGGTATAACAGGCGCGCCGTGAACCTTCAATCGATTGCACGCCAGGTTCTCGCGGAATACGACGGCCGTATCCCTGATACCATTGATGGATTACTTCAGTTGAAAGGCGTCGGTCGCTATACTGCTGGAGCTATTGCCTGCTTCGCTTATCGTAAACAGGTGGCCACCGTCGATACGAATATACGGCGCGTGCTTCATCGCATATTTCTTGGTCTGGAATTCCCGGAGCAAAAACTCAATGATGCGAACATGTTGACGTTTGCGGAACAGATTTTGCCCAACGGTGAAGCCTATAGCTGGAACCAGGCGCTCATGGATCTAGGCGCTACCACTTGTACCAGCAGCAATCCGCAGTGCACGTATTGCCCGTTGCAAGAAAGCTGCCGCGCCTTTACAGAGATGAGTCAGTACAGCCTATTTCCATCAGGAACCGTGCTCCGCCAATTACGGAAAGTCGCGGAGAAGAAGGCGGATTACCAGGTGCAGCCTTTCAAGAGCACTAACCGCTATTTTCGTGGGCGTATCATCGACCACCTACGTACAGTACCCAGTGGACAACGCGTGTCTCTCGCCGACCTCGGGGCACAAATCAAACCAGCATTCACCCATGCTGATATGCCATGGATACAAAAACTAGTCGAGGGCCTCACTAAAGACGGTCTACTTGATTGCGCTAATGAGGGAGTCTGTCTACCATAGCAACCTGCACTATCGACTTTCTTTTTTGCTCATAGATTACTGGGTATACCCTTTCTTGCTACTGCCATTTTCGTGTATACTGAGGCTGAAACTTGGGGTAACCAGGCAAACCATTCTTTTCAATGTAAGTATATTTATATAAGGAGCGCACCATTGCAACTCACAAGCTTTGAAGATATTACAAAAAGTTCTCGGCATATTTTCCTCTCACCGCACTTCGACGATGTTGTCTACTCCTGCGGCGGCTCGCTAGCAGTGCAGGTGAACAATGCATTACGCCCGCTGGTGATCACCGTTTTCGGCGGCATACCATCGTCAGGACTGGAACTCAGCCCCTATGCTTTTGAGATCCATAAAAAGATGGGTGGAGCCAATCTAGATGCGGCAAGCATGGTGGCAAACCGGCGAAAAGAAGATGCAAGCGCGCTGGATTATATCCAGGCCAATTATCTTTGGCTCGACTACCTCGATGCCATCTATCGCGGTAATCCAGCATACTATCCACGGAGAGAACTCCTGATGGGCGGTGAGGTTCACCCTGCTGACATAGAGATCGATAAACAACTGGCTCAGAACCTGGTGACGCTGCACGAACGACTACCCGATACTGTCTGGTACGCTCCCCTGGGCATCGGCCGCCATATCGACCATCAAATTGTTTGTTCCGCGGCGGATCGCCTGATTCAACGCGGAGCAAATGTCAAACTCTACGAAGATTTTCCTTATATCCTGGAAGAGGGAGCGCTTGAAGAGCGCCTAAACGAATTAGGCGGCACATTTGAACCAGCGTTTGTCGAAATGTCTGAAATGCTGCCTATTCGCATTGAGGCTTCAGGTCTTTACACCTCTCAAGTAGAATTGAATTTTGGCAATAGGGCCAATATGCGAAGAGTGATGGAGGAATATACACACGGCATTCGCCCCGTACAGACGGTACATTTAGAGAGATACTGGACGCCTCGTTAGCCAGTAAAGGATACAACCGGCAACTACAACAAAAGAGCAAAACCTTAAACACGGGTCCGGAGTTTCCCAGGACCCGGCTTTTTTTGCCTTCAAAGATGGGCAAGGGTGAAAAGTAGTTGCCTCCCTTACCTCAGCTCATGCGTCATGTCGAGTGTATACCCCAAATCGTATTACATGGTATGGAACGAATCCGACCGCTCCCTTGTTATCACATACGATGGGAAAGTTCTTGTTTGTAAGAGAGGTTTATTATACATGAGTCTAGATACTACCGTCTCACCGATGTTTCCTTTGAACGGCAACGCGCCTACCAGCCATACAATCTACCTGGCGTTAGGTTCCAACCTGGGAGATCGCCGTGGTAATCTTGCCGCCGCATTGCAGCAATTAATTTTTACGACGATCTCCAAATTATACAGGACAATTTGATTGTGCCTCACGAGCGAATGTCAAAGCGAGCTTTTGTCCTGGCTCCCCTGGCGGAAATCGCTCCAGAGGTAGTTGATCCCGTCAGCGGAAAAACAGCACAAGAACTTCTGGATTCAGTCTCACAAGATGAGATCAAAAAGGTAGCTACAAATTTACATATCCCTCTAGATCGCGATATCCAGAGCGGTCAACCAGCGGTGCACGTTCACCTCGGTCGCACTGGTGTAGTTAGCATAAGAAAAGCGATATTGATTGGGCATATGGATGATCAACAGTGGTTCGATGCAACTTTTGACCTGTATGCTGCCCTCGACCCTACCCAGGCAGGAGCCCATATGTCGCGCTTTAGTGATGCCCTGGAAGAGGTCATTGAACAATTTGCGACAAGTAGCTGGCCACAAATTGAGGTATTGGCGGAACAGATGGCGAAAACAATTGTTGAGAGACAAAAAGTAGCTCGTGCAGAAGTATACATTCGCACGGCACTTCCGCTTCAAAAGTGGACCCCTGTTTCTGGCCGCCGTACTCAGGAAGTCTACGGCTTGATAGCACAGGCAGTTGCAACAAGGCAGGGCAGTCGGCGCATGGTTGGCGTCGAGGTTGAAGGAATGGTTGCTTGCCCTTGTGCTCAAGATATGGTCCGCTCTTTCGCGCGTTCGCGTTTACAAGAAGAAGGCTTTCCCGAGGATGTGATCGCGAAAATGTTAGATGTGACACCATTGGCCACACATAATCAGCGAGGACGGGCAACACTGCTGATTGGTACAGACCAAAACGTGGAGGCAAAGGACCTGATCAACCTTGTCGAAAGAGCCATGAGTTCTGAAAACTATGCCCTGCTTAAGCGGCCTGACGAACTCTATATCGTCAACAAAGCACACAGCAACCCTCGTTTTGTTGAAGATGTTGCGCGTGAAATCATGCGCGGCGTCGTCGAAAAGTACGTCGAACTCCCTGATGATACGTTCGTATCGGTGAGACAACGTAACGAGGAAACCATTCATAAATATGACGTCGAAGCTGAAGGTTGGGGAACGCTAGGCGAACTGCGTTCAGAAATTTTAGATAACAGCAGCATCGAACGTCATACTACCAGGGAGGCGTGGTTAGGCTTGACAGAGTTGGTAAAATGATAGCTATAGTTGAGTAATCTGCCAGCGGCGCGTGGTTTTCCTGGACAATATGTCCACTTAACAACGCTCGTTCACCCGTGCTATAATGCAAGTACAACAACGTGAGTTGCTATATGCAAGCTACACTTAGCAAGAAATGTAATGAAGATAAGATAGGAAGCATTTGTGGAGGAAGTTCTGCTAGATCCAGCCCAGTTAGCCAAAGCTACGGTGGATATCGCATCTGATAAAAAAGCTTCGGATATCATCCTGTTGGATATCCGGGACGTAACTGCCTTTGCTGATTACTTTGTAATCTGTAGTGGAAACAACCCACGACAGATTCAAGCCATAGCAGATGCAATTGACGAAGAATTAAGGAAACAGGGAGCTAATGTGCTTCATCGGGAAGGTGTTGCCGAGACTGGCTGGGTTCTGCTGGACTTTGGTGATGTCATCGTACATATCTTTGGAGCCAGGGAACGGGAATACTACCGGCTGGAACGCCTCTGGAATGAAGCTAAGACGGTGGTGTACCTGCAATAATTCAATCCAACATACGGAAAAGGTGACAACGATGACATTTTTTCGAAACCGAGTGTTTCTCGAAGGAATTGCAATCGGCGGTATCTGTGGTATTATCATCGGCTCAATTATTGCCTTCACCCTCGGCGAAAGTAGTATAGAAGCGGTACGCCGTATTGTCCAGAAAGGCCGCGCACGTAATCGCGGGGTAGAATATAAGTACCTTTACTAAGAGCGCCCTCTAGTTCCCCGGTACTTGTGGGCTTTTCGTGTCTGATTCGCTTGAGCGAAGAAACAAAAAAACAGAGAAGAAGGTGGCGATGTGCGGCATTTCGTGGTGGTAGCTCTCGTTATAATGCTTTTCCTAAGCATAACCGCTCTTTCAGTTTCCGCATCCAGTGCGAATGGGCACGGATGCGCGCCGAGAATACCTCCTGCTGTACCAGGTACCCCTGTTCCTGCACCGGCAGTTCCTGGCACCGTTGTCATTAACGAATCTATTCCATCCCCTTTGGTGCTAGCATAGCATCGCACGGCTACTTAGTTATTTTCCCTCGTTATGATAACAACTTCGTTTCGACCGAGACGTCAACGCTACGGCTCCTGATTGGAGGAATAGTGCTGGATCAGGTCACTGTTCCTCACCTTAATCCTGACCAGTCATACGCACGGACAGCTGATGGATCCGCCAGCTGGCATGTGAGCAGCGCGCCTACCATCGATAGCAGTAACTCAACCCCACTGCCAACTCCTCCCACCGCAACTTCCCCATCTGGTGGACAGAATGGAACAGGTGGGAATTCGGGAAGAGGTCATTCAAATCGAGGCACATCGACCTGGAACAACTCTAACAACTCGAAAGCGGTTGTGAATGGGGTACAGCCACAATGGAGCAATATACAATTACCCATCGCGACCACAACCCTCACCAACAATACTGCTCCGTCAACAGTAGCTCCATCGACTTCGACGTCACCCAACAGCAACTTTGCAGACACAGCTCGGCGGTCTGCGCTGACAATCCTGTTTATACTATTAGCCCTTGTCATCCTCTGGTGCTGGAAAGTCTTTTACAAAAAACCTTGACCAACCTTCTTCCCTTTGCCAACTTTGCATGGTATTATCATCTTATCAGAAAAATCGGTATCATTCACTGACCATAGCATTACTGGCTCAGGAGGGTCACATTCATGAGCATCACTGCCTTGACTCCAACAACTTCTCCCTTGTTCGAACGCATTTCTGAATCTAAGAAAGAGGAAGTGGTGCGCGATCTTAGCGCCTTGCTCGGTGCAAAGTACGTTTTACACACATTCTATGATCTGATGCTTTATGAGTACGATGCATCTATCGATCGCTGTACCCCCGACATCGTAGTATTGCCGGCCTCTACTGAAGATGTGGCGGCCATCGTCAAGATAGCAGTTCACCATAACATACCTGTCGTACCACGTGGCGCTGGAACAGGTTTGAGTGGCGGCGCTATTCCCATTTATGGTGGTATAGTTATCGTTTTTACCCGCATGAACCGTATCCTGGAAGTGGATTACGATAACCTTCGCGCAGTTGTACAGCCTGGCCTGGTCAATCTGTACCTGACCAACGCCCTGAACCCACAGGGATTTTACTATGTGCCAGATCCTAGTAGTCAGCGTTCGTGCACCATCGGCGGCAATGTAGGGGAGAATGCCGGTGGCCCACACACATTAATCTACGGGGTTACCACCAACCATGTGCTTGGATTAGAGATCGTCACATCGGAAGGTGAAATTGTCCAGGTAGGCGGCCTGGCGCAGGATACGCCTGGCTATGATCTTACGGGCTTGCTCATTGGCTCAGAGGGAACTCTTTGCATTGTTACCAAGATTATCACGCGTATTGTCCACTTGCCCGAAGCTGTGAAAACCATGGTAGCCGTCTTTGATACGATGGATGATGCCTCGAACACTGTCTCTGAGATTATTGCCACGGGCGTAATCCCCGCCGCGATCGAGATGATGGATCAGATGATCTTACAGGCGGTCGAGGCAGATTCGCATGCTGGCTATCCCCAGGACGCCGCCGCAGTACTATTGATGGAGACCGAAGGATTACGCGAAGGGGTTACCGAACAGGTAGAGCAGATTGTTGCCATCTGTGACAAACACCATGCGCGCGCTGTGCGTATCGCGGCAAATGAGGCTGAACGCCAGTTGTTCTGGGCTGGTCGAAAGAATGCTTTTGGCGCGGTTGGACGCATCAGTCCAGAGTTTTATGTGCAGGATGGAGTGGTACCACGTACGCGCCTTCCTTACGTTCTACGGCGCGTTGGCGAAATCTGTACAAGTTACGGTCTTCGTGTCGGCAACGTATTCCATGCAGGCGATGGCAATTTACATCCACTCATCCTTTTCGATTCGCAAATTCCCGGTGAAGTCGAGCGTGTCCGTAAGGCTGGGCATGAGATACTGGCGGTGTGCGCGGAAGTCGGAGGAACGATTACCGGAGAGCACGGCGTAGGCATCGAAAAGCAGGAAGAGATGGCACTGATCTTCAATGAGGTCGATCTACAAGTGATGCAACAGGTACGCCAGGCATGGAATCCTCACCAGTTGTTCAATCCTGGTAAACTCTTCCCTATGCCAGGACGCTGCGCCGATGTAAAACAATTATAGATTGGAATAGGCGGAGGTCAACATACTCAATGGGCGAAATTGAAACGTTTGAAAGTGCGCTTCAGGCATTCGCATCCACTGCCAGGGTGACCAGTGATGCCGATATATTAAGAAACTATGCTGTAGATGGCCTTTTACCTCTCTTCGTGGTAACACCTACAACAACAAAGCAAGCCGCTCACGTTGTGGCTCTGGCCAACCAGTATGGTTTATCCTTGCTCGCTCGTGGCGGGGGTTCGCGTATAAGTGTAGGAAATCTGCCAGAGCGGATCGATGTGCTCCTGGAAACCAATCGATTGACGCATGTCCTGGAGCACGAAGCGCCTGATCTCACCTGCCATGTTGAAGCAGGTCTGACCCTGGCCGCTCTCCAGGCCAAACTGGCAAAAAAAGGACAATGGCTGGCCCTCGATCCAGCTGACGCCGCCCAGTCTACTGTCGGGGGTATCCTGGCCTCGAATGCTAGCGGGCCCAAACGTTTACGCTACGGCTCCGCACGCGATCTAGTGATCGGCTTACACGTCATACAGGCAAATGGGGAAGTGACACGCAGCGGGGGGCGTGTCGTCAAAAATGTGGCAGGCTACGATCTCAACAAACTCTACATTGGCTCATTGGGTACGCTTGGTATTATTGCCGATGCGAATTTCAAATTACATCCTCTCCCAATCGCTGAACGAACACTCTTGTTAACATTTACCAACGCTGGAGACTCTATGCAAATGGTCATTGCTCTCCTGGGTTCACTGCTGGTGCCAAGTGCCCTTGAATTGGTTGACCCTGCTGCGGCCAGTGACATGAACGACTTCTTTGGAGTCAATCTACCCACAAATAGGTATACGCTTGCCATCGATTTTGAGGGTGCTACAGCCACAATCGATCGCCAGGTTGATGAAACACGCCAGCTAGCGCGTAAGTATGGCGTGCTGATGGTAGATGATCTGGCAGGAGAGTCACAAGATCACTTCTGGGAAGCAGTACGGGAACACACTCAAGGTACCGTGACCTGTAAAGTAGCTATCCTGGTATCACAGGTAGCAATCTATCTTCAAATAGTTGAACAGGTCTGTCACCGTCATGACCTTGAAGCTGCGGTCGTAGCACATGCTGGAAATGGCATTCTCTTCGTCGAACTGCGTCCCAGTGACGCCACATATCGCCTCGTCGAGGCAATTGCGGAACTGCGCTTACACGCCAAAGAAGCCCGTGGAAGTTTGGTTGTTGAGCGGTGCCCCGTTGATTTGAAACGGCGCATCAGTGTATGGGGCGAACCAGGCTCAGACTTTTATCTCATGCAACGACTCAAAAACCAATTTGATCCAAATGGAACCTTTGTGAAGGGACGTTTTGTGGGAGGACTGTGATTCAAGAAAATTTACTTATTGTCACCGCTCATCCTGAATTTTTAGATGCTGGTTTAGCTGAAATCAGGCGCTTTGATAAAGGGCTTACCTCCGTTGAACTGCTGGCACCAGGCATCGCTTTATGTGCAGCTACTGATATTCCCACATTGATGCGTTTGGCAGCAGAGCAACATCCTATTTTTGTTCGGCATATCGCTCCAGTACAGGTTATTGTTCCACTCAGCAATACTGAGCAGGATATTGGTAAGCTTGCATTAGCAATGGTCTCCTTACCCTCGTTTGAACGTTTGGAACGGGGGCAACGCTTTTCAGTACAAACCCGTATCATTCAAAATGAGGAGAGTTCCGATAAGCGGCCTTACACCAGCGGCCACTTGAACCAGGTTCTGGCTGAAGCCATTGCCGGGGAAACTGGAGCGGTAGAGTCTATCAAAAAGCCACAGATTGTCGTTTCTCTGCTCTGTACAGCAACAAAAGGCTACCTGGGCATCTCTCTAGCCAGGGAAAATCTGAGCGATTGGCCGGGGGGTGCACGCCACTTTGCAAAAACGACGGATCAGATCAGCCGTGCAGAATTTAAACTTCTGGAAGCTCTGGAGGTTTTTGGGGTCACACTCCCAACAAAGGGGCGCGCACTTGACCTTGGCGCGGCCCCAGGCGGCTGGACGCGCTTACTTCTAGAGGCTGGATTACACGTAGTGGCAGTAGACCCAGCCAATCTGGACCCGCGTTTGGCAACGCAGCCGCGATTAGAGCATTACCACGGTTACGCAGAGCATTATCTCGAGGAAGCGATAAAAACGCATGGAAGTTTTGATCTGATCGTCAATGACATGCGTATGGATGCGAGAGATGCCGCTCGCCTGCTGGGTCAGGCATCCAGGTGCTTGCGCAATGATGGTTTCGTCATCAGTGTCTTCAAGCTGCCCCACGCGACGCGTGAAATTGATCCATTAGCAACTTTACGAGCTGCCCTGGCTTT
>VBHS01000200.1 GCA_005881295.1 Chloroflexota bacterium | reverse complement strand
TTATTGGCTATCGTCGTTTTATTGATGGCCAGTGCGAATGCCTGGCGGATATGTATATTGTCGAATGGTTTCACCAGGTAATTCATGGTGTAGTAGTTAATCCACAACTGCGGGATCTGGTGGAAATCTGAACGCTTCTTATCGGTAACGAAAGTAGAGACGGGTACCCCCGTTGTATCAACCTGGCCTATCTGGTAGTCATGGTAAGCATTATCCGACTGCTGGTAAAACGGAAAGACAACTTTATGCAATTGCGGATGGGGACCGTAGTAGTCCGCGTTAGGAGCGAAATCGATTTCTTTACCATGAGTAAACTGTGCTACCTTGAAAGGCCCGCTAGACCCGCCTTCCGTCAGGTGGTCTGTGAAAGCCGTTTTATAGCTATCAATTAAATGCTTTTCAACGACGAAGGAGCATGGATAGGTAAGCATCGCCAGGAAGTACGGCGCTCTCTTTTTGATGGTTATGGTAAGCGTGTTCGCATCCGGCGTTATGAGACTATCATTGATCAATGTCGGGATAAATCCATCGAGTAGTTTGTCAGAATCTTTAATCAGAGAGAGGTAAATTGGAGCAACAGTCGATTTCGTCGCGGGCTGCAGTGCGCGGTCAATACTATAAGCTACATCTGCCGAGGTAAGCGGTGTACCGTCACTGAATTTCATAGCTTTGTTCAGGTGAAACGTATAATTGAGCCCATCCGGCGACACATTCCAGGATTGCGCGAGCTGTGGTTGAACTTGCAGTTTATCATCGAGTTGCACCAATCCGGTGTAAATCATCTGAATCGCGCTCATCGATGTTTGATCAGTTGAGAGTACCAGCGCTGGATCAAGGGTGGTGATATCGGTGACTCCCACTTGAGGAACAGTATACACCTGCCTGTCAGCAGGTGCCTTCACCAGCTTCTTTACCGTAGGAGCCGGATTATTCCCGAGATCACATCCGGCAAGCAGAATGCTCAACAAGCAGAGGAAGATGGGCAGCAGCCTCTTCCACGTTACAGCCTTTTTTCCATAGTCCATGAAAAGACTCCTCAAAATACAGGTACATTCCCCTTCAACCTACAAATCGTCTGCCAGCGTATTGCGCTTGGCAAACGTAGCTGCTCGCAGCGCTACCAGTAATAACGCTTCCCTATCAGTATCTGCTAAAGCGATAGGCCAGGCCATGTATTCTTCGCCGGCCGCCTGCACGATTTGTAACGTATGTCCCTGGTCAGCGGCGGCATCGGCACGAGCAGCGAGTAGCCCGATAGTGGCAAATAGCTCCCGTGCATCATTGCCAAGTCGCAGGTAACGTCGAGCCGTTACAACTGCTCCATTGAAATCCTGCGTATCCACCTGCTCGCTCAATGTTTCCAGCAATGCCGGAGCAATTAAACCACCACCAAGGGTGGTACCGGTACTTGTCTCGGTTGGAGCCGCGCTCGACTGCTGACCTAACTCTTTTTGCAGAACATTGATATAAGCGGCGGAAGTGTAAAGCAGCGGGAGCGCTGCTAAATCCTGTACCTGAGCAAAAACCAACCGCACTGCCGCTGTGAAGAGCAATCCGTGGGCAGCTCGTATAAATGCATCGCGATCACCATCACCTACCCTCTGCATGATCTCTGACGCGGTCAGGGCGATTACAGAACCCACTCCGCGCGGGGAAGCTCCCCCTTTCATCAACGCGTCATACACTCCCTGGCAGATTTCCAGTGTACCTGCATTGCTCAGAATCAGGCTGCGTAGTGACAACGCATTTGCATCTCTGGGTTCGGATAGGCGGGTACGCAGACTGGCAAGGCTATGGGCGGGGTCACTATGAAACGATCGCACAGCATTGACCCAGTCGGGCTCTTCCGTGTGTAATGGTAGATGAGGTGTGAGCCAGTGTATAATATGAGGCGCTCGCTCTCCCCATTCAACCGCGTCAAGCAGTTGATAACCCCGTACTGCAAATATCAACGGGTGCCCTGCGTTCTGGAACGTGGTAGAGATACCATCATAGGTGCGTACCTCCATCGTGCGATAGTCCGCCCCTGTACCATAAAGGCCGAAGAGAAGTCGCTCCACACGCGTTGCATCGTTGCTGAATACTGCGTCATGCATCGCGTCGTCAACCGTATTCCCCTCCCCCAGCTCGCTTGGAAATAATGGATCAGGATACGTAACCGGCGCCTTTTCCCCATCCCTTAATGCTGGCGCAGTTGCCAGCAGGGCCTGGACGAGCAGTGGCAACTCCTGTACATGGCTACGTGGGTCTACTTCGGGAGGCTTTGGCACAGCTATCATCCAACGGCTCATAGCTGCGGCCGCGTCAAGTGTCAAAATAGCATGCCCATCGCTATCACCGTGGGCAACAATCAAACCCACCCGTCCAGCGAGTTCGGCGGCCGACGCACCACTGCTTAAAAGTTCACGTGCGATCGAAATAACTTCTCTGTGGTTCTCAGCAATTGTCGCTTCAACAAGCGCCGAAATATCGACGATCATCCCAATCGTTGGCATAGGTATCTCCCCCCATCTGGCTCAATGGTAAGACCAGATGTCACTGATTTTGTAGTTCGCGAATAGCTCGCTCAATGCGTGGAATATCTGCGTACTCTTCGTCGAGGAGTTTAAACCCTCGTTCCAGGTATAATTCCGCCAGCCTTGCGCCCCGTTCACCTGGATCCAACGCGGCATTTGTTAGATCAAGACCGCGGTACTTATCTGCTAAATGTCCCGAGAGCCGCAGCATCTTCCGCTTTGTCTCTTGCTGCAAGTTGGTGTCGTGCCCCTCTAATGCGTACCGCGCCACTCCTACCAGCTTCCCTAATTCTGTAAGTCGCTCACGGTCAGTCATTGTCTGTATCAATAACTCTTCCGCGTCCAGGTCGTCCAGTGGGCTATCCGGCTGGTCTATTTGATCCATTGGCGTAGTGGATGGCACCTGCTCGAAGGTCAATGTATAGCTGAGATAGAGTTGCCCATACTCCTGGCAACCCTCTGCAACTCGTTGCATCCTTGCCCCTTCGTCCTTTGGGTTGATAGAACCAATATCACACAGGTCATCGTCTCGACGATCAGCCAGCATCTCTAAATGTTCTAAACTGCTCCCTTCCTCCAGCATGGGAGGAATGGGCATCACGTTGACGTTTGCTGCTTCCCGTAGCTCTTCAGGCGGCAACTGGGCAGCCAGGAAAGAGGGGAGATACTTTGCTAACGATAACGGCGTCGGTGGTACTATACAATACGTGCAATAAATGACCCTTGGGTCATTGGTGCTTCGCGCAATAAAAATAGCATGTCCTTTTGGTGCTTGTGGATTACCACGTAAGAACCGCATATCCATATCAAAGAAATCCTCTCGACCCTAGTATTTGTCCTGTTGAAAGTATTCGAGTTACTTTCCTGTATCATAAGCTGTTTACGCCTACATGACAAGCCATCATACTAAGCAGTAGACAACGAAGCTTGTCATCTCAATCTCTTCCGCAATTGTCCGAGCCGCTTAACCAGCTCTTTATTCTCTCGTATCTCATCCTCAGTCATTTCCTCACCGCTCGTTGGTACAGTCTCTTCGTATGCTTTGATCTGCTGAGCGATCGCGTCCCTTCCAGCAATGTCAGCAAACGATTGCGCTTGCGTTAGTGCCTGTGCATCCTGCTGTAGTCGTACCAGGGTAATGGCTTGTTGCGCATAAAGCTCTGCGTACTGCCGCAGGAACGTTCTCCATTGCTGAGGTATACTCATAGTACGCATGACTTGCTCAACCAGGGCGATCGCCCTGGAAAACTCCTCCCTGGCCTCTGCAAGATTTCCTTGCACTAAGAATATACCTGCTCGTTCATAGCGTGTATCCGCTTCACCCAATGGCTGTTGCTGCTGTTGGTACAGCTTTAATGCCTGGTCAAAATCTGTAGCTGCCTCTTCCAATGTGCCATCGCCCCGGTGAGCCAGCCCTAAAGAAAGCATGGTGTCGGCCTGTCCTATCAGGTTATCACTCTGGTTGAAGCGCGTTAAAGCCTCTTCGCAGCGTTGT
>VBHS01000199.1 GCA_005881295.1 Chloroflexota bacterium | reverse complement strand
CCTGCTGGAGACGCTCAAACTGTTGCGTGAGCGGCAGCTGCTGGTGCCACGCCTGGCGGCCGATGGCCGCTGGCGGTTGGAGCCGACCGTCGAGATGAGTGTGGCCGTGGTCCAGGAGGGGGCGTGCCGTGAGCTGTTACCGCCCTCTGTGCGCGCGATGATCCAGGCCCGCCTGGCCAGGCTCTCGCCGGCCGCCCGCCAGGTGGTGATGGCGGCTGCCGTGTTGGCCACCCCGGCGAGCGCGCGGCGCCTGTGGCAGATAGCCCAGCTCGGGGTGCAGGCCGGCGTTGAGGCCCTGGAGGAAGCCATCAAGAGTGGCATCCTGCGGGAGGAGGAAGCCAGGCCCGGTCGGTCGGCCCACTATCGTTTCACGCATGAGTTGATGCGCGAAGTGGTCTACACCGAGCTGGGCGCGGCCCGGCGGCAGGTCTTGCACCAGCAGGCTTTGGCCGTGTTGCCCAGCGAGGGGGCGCGGGCCTCCGAGCTGGCGTATCATGCGCGGGCGTCGGGGCAGGCGCAGGAGGCCTGTCGCTACAGCGTCCAGGCCGGGGATGAAGCCGTGGCCGTCTTTGCCGTCGACGACGCCATCAGGCACTATGAACAGGGGCGTTCCCTGCTCCAGGAGCACCCGCCGGGGCAGAGCGTGCTGGAGGCCTGGGAGGTCGAGTGCCTCTATACCCACCTGGGGCAGGCCTATGCCTTCCAGAGTGCCTGGGAGAAGGCCCAGCAGGTCTATGTCACGATCAGCGGGCCCTGGCGGAAACGGAGTGGAGTCTGGCCCAGATCACGGCCATCTGGTGGGGGAATCCAAAGTGTGCCTTCCCTCATGGAGTGCAGGCGCTGGAACTGGCACGAGCAAGCAACGACAAGGAACTGGAAGCACGAAGTCTCTACTCCCTTGGAGGGATCCATCTTTTCGAGGGAGACTTTGAGGAGGCTATACACTGTCTGGAGGCGTCCCTGGTACTGTATGCCGCTCTGAGTAACGAGCCGACCGCTTCGTGGGATCTGTCACTTCCATCCCTTGTAGTTGGCGCTCCGCCCACCCACTCCTTGACGCTTGGCGCCAGAGAAGCCTTTTTCTGGGGGATGCTGGCGCTGGCGCAAGTGCAGGCAGGACAGGTGCAGGCGAGCATTCGCAGTAGCCGCCGGGCGCTCGCTCTCGCCAAAGAGAACCAGAACGTCTGGGCACACGTCAGCAGTCTGGCCATCCTCACTTTTGGCTTGCTGGAAGTGGGGGCCTATGAAGAGGCCTTCGTGCTCATGCACGCAGCCCTGGGGCTGGCGCGAACTCTGCCGCAGATGGTCATCTTCCAGCTGTTTGTGCATGCGTTGGGCAGTACGTATCACACCTTGCAGCAGTGGGAAGAGGCGTCTAGAACGCTAGCAGAGGCAGAAGCCGTGGCCGAGAGGTTAGATCTGCGCCTCACGCGCGCCAGCGTCCTTTCGAAGCTGTGCATGCACTACGCGCTGATGGGGCAGTGGGAAGCCGCCTACCGCTATGCCGTGGAGGCGAGCACTCTGCGCAAGAACGCTGATCTGAGATTGATTCTGTTGGATTTCTCCCTGCATTATGAAATAGAGGCCTTCTTGCACAGGGGGGATGAGAGGCAAGCCAGAGAAGCCGTGCAGCGACTGGGGGAACAGGTGGAGCCTTACCCGCGCTTCCGTCTTCCCTACCTGCGGTCGAGGGCGGTGCTGGCCGAGTGGGAGGGGGACAACGAGCAGGCCATCGGCCACTGGCACGAGGCCGCAGGGCTGGCCGCAGACCTGGGCTTGCCAGCAGAACAGTGGCAGATCCAGGCAGCGTTGGGGAGGGTGTATGAGGTAGGCGGACAGCACGTGCAAGCGCGCGCTGCCTTTGGAGAGGCGGTGAGGATCATCCAGGGGCTAGCGCAGGACATCGAGGATGAGGCGAGGCATGCACACTTTCTGGCTTCACCGCCGATTCACCAGGTGCTGCAGCACGCCCATTGGGTCTCCTCATCCACCTGAATCACTCACGTCGCCAACACCGTAATCAACTCCTGTGCATCGCTCAGGAACTGTTGAGATGACAGCACCTGGTGCGCCAGGCCCAACCGCATCGCCTCCTTCGCATTGATAGTCTCTCCCGTAAGCATCAAGCGCATCGTAGCGTTATACCCGATCAGCGCGGGAAAATAGACTGCGGCAACAGGGGGAAAAACAGCAAGATTGATTTCTGGTAGACCAAAGGTCGCGTCCTCGTGCGCTATCACAGTATCGCACAGCGCCGCCAGCTCGCAGCCCCCGCCGAGAACATGGCCTTTCACCAGCGCAACGGTCGGAATGTGTTGCGCGCGCAGCTCCTCGAATGCCGCGCAATTAGCATGAACGGCGCGCAACAACTCGACCTCACGTCCGTCAAGATGGTCCTTGATATCGACACCCGCGCAAAAGGCCCGTTCACCCGCGCCAGTAATCACAATCAAGCGCGGGGTATTCTTCATCGCGTCGCGCATCGCCGCCGTCAACTGGTCAAGCATTTCAATGCTCAAAATATTAAGCGGCGGCCGGTCAAGAATCAACCACAGGATATTGTTCTGGCGCCGAACATGCACGAACGACATACAAAGTACTTCCTTATTATTTTTTGATTGTGGGCCAGAAGCGCATTGGCACCCGCCGGGTGCCAATGCGCTTCTGGCCCATGTTGTTATTTCCCAGCAAAATTCCCTTTACGTTTCTCCGTATAGGCAGCAATACCCTCCTTGGCATCTTCGCTCTGGAAGCAGAGCTGCTGTAACTCGCGCTCGATCGCCAGCCCCTCGGATAAGGCAACTTCAGGACCAGACTGCACCGCGCGTTTGATGCGACCAACCGTCTTGGAAGCGCGGTTGGGCGGGCAGAAGCCACGCGCGTACTCCATCACCTTTTCCCAGTAATTCTCCGACTCGTAGATGTAGTTGATAAGCCCTAGCTCCTGTGCATCTTCGAAGCTCATCAGCTTGCCCTCGGTCATCAACTCGATCGCCTTGTTCTTGGGGAGAGCGCGTGCCATACGCTGCGTCCCGCCTGTTCCAGGCAGCACACCAAGCGTGATCTCAGGCAGGCCAACTTTCCCGGCGTTGCGGCGAGCAATACGGATATCGCAGGCCATCGCGATCTCCAGACCCCCGCCGACGGTGTGGCCGTTCAGGGCGGCGATCACCAGTTTCGGCGTCTGTTCCAGCCGCAACAACGTCTCGTTGGCATGGAGGCAGAAATAATATTTGAAGCCAGGAGTCACGGCATTGAGCATGCTGATCTCTGCGCCCGCACAGAAGAACTTTTCGCCCTCGCCGCGAATGACGATCACATGCACATTATCGTCGAAGCGCGCCTGTAAAATAGCATCATCTAGTTGGCGCATCATGTCGTAGCTGTACGTGTTGGCCGGTGGATTAGTAAGTTCGATCACCGCTATACCATCGGTTGCGGTATAACGTACCAGTGTTCGTTCTGTCGCGGTAGTCATTGTTGGCTTTCCTTTCGTGCTGCATAGTCTTCAAGAACATCGTCGCCTTTGACTCGTTCAAAGGGTGTATGACAGGAATTACAGTAGTATTGAACGGTCAGCAACTGCTGGCCGAACAAAGAAAGTAGTTCAGTGTTGGTTGAACCGCAAAATGGACAGCTAATCTCCGCCTTTTTCTCCGGCTCACTCGTATTATATCCCATAAGCGTTAACCAAGCCTTCTCCCTACGGCATCCCACCGTTCCCACGGCAGCGCCCCGGTCAATTCCCACTGCTTGTTGCTTGCATTGAAGGCTACAGGGACCTCTATGTCCAGGCCTTGCAGCGTGGGCATGATCTTTTTCAAGTAGCGGGCGCGTAACTCGTCTGGGGTCGCGTCGATAATGCCCTCCCTGTACAACTGTTGCATGATGGGATCATCGTTCGGGCCAAACCAGCACAGGGTCTCGTTCCAGAGACGTTCGAGAGAGGCCGCCATTGTTGCGCGTACCGCCCCACCAGCCCTGGCCAGGCGTCGCACCCAGCCCTCTCCATGCATTTCATGGATGCGTTCTTCCTGTACAATTTTACGAGCCCGTTGGCGCAGTGGCTCGTAACTGGACTGCTGTGCGGCCTCGAAAAAGGTCGTCAGGGCTGTATCGAAGAGAAAATTGGTGGCGACAAAATCGGCCCAACCTGCAAAGTCACGATCGAGATAAGCAAGGGAATAGTGCAGTGTCCGTGTCTCCGGCTCGACCTGGCTCAGGTCGGCCTCGGCCTGCACAAAGTTGTCCAGCAGGGGATAGAGGGTACGGGCATGCCCCAGCTCGTCCTGCGTCATGGCTGCTGCCGCCACCGCCGCCTCCAGTGCTGGCGCACCATTACACCAGTAGGCGTAACGCCGCCCAACAGCCTGTTTGTTATCGGCCAGCGACGAGAGCACGGCAAACAGCGCCGCGTGATCTATACGTCGTGTCGTAGTACTCATATTACCCCTCTTTTCCCTCCTCAGGTTTCGATCACGTGAACAATGGTCTCGCGCGGCACAATCACCATCTCAACCCAGGCAAACTCGTCATAAATACTACGAGCGTAAACCTTGGCCAGCTCCACATCATCGGCCATCACATTGCCGATTTCGTGCAGCGGCTCTTCAAACTTGCGGCGCGCGTAAACCTGCCAGACATGGCTCTCGTTGAGAGCATCACGCCGCGCCTTCTTCTCTGTCGCCATTGTGTCACTCATGCTGATATACCCCAGTTTCGCATAATATCGATGCCATCTTCGCTCAAGCGCGCCTTCGTCCAGGCCGGGTCCCACACGATTTCAATGTTGACCTGCCGCACACCCGCTTCCTGTAGCAGGCGCGCGCGAATATCATCCAT
>VBHS01000095.1 GCA_005881295.1 Chloroflexota bacterium | reverse complement strand
TACATCACTCGTTGGCGCCATCTTCTGGACAAATTCTTCTACCTCTACTACCTCTTCACAATCCACGTCTCAACAAAAATCGCCTGCTGTACAATATCCTTATATCGGGGCCTCTCGAGCTTTGGTACGTCTCAGCCAGCTTGACCCGGGTCAATATAACTCTTCATCGGAATTCGACACGTGGGCCTACTCTGCTTGCTCTGCTGCTGCCATGACCGAAGTGATCAACTCCTATGGCCACAACTATCGCGTGACGGATATCTTGAAGGTGGAATCACAGATCGGGGAGATTACCCCACAGCTTGGGCTCTTAGAAGAAATAGGCGTCCAACGCACCGCCGCCCGCTTTAATTTCCAGACAGCATGGGGTCACGGCTTATCACTCGACAAAGTCATCGATATCGCCAATCATGGTCACCCCATCATTGTCAGCTTCCCTCCAGACCGTTACGCTGGTGGTCATCTCCTGGTAGTAATTGGCGGCAACAGTGATTACGTGTATCTGGCTGATTCATCGAGTTATAACCGCCGCTCACTTGCGCGAGCGCAATTCTTAAATTGGTGGGAGGGCTTCTCAGCTATTCTGAGCCCCAATTAAAGAAGAGAACAATAAAAAGGGGTGCTTCCCGGGAAGCATCCCTTTTTATTGTTCTCTTTACCTATTTCTCTTCCTGCTTCGGCACGTAGAGCTTGATCCTGCGGAACGCTTCCGCGTACTGCATATCCAGCCCCTTCTTCTCCTTCGCTTGTTTCGCCGTTTCCGCTGTCCACTTGCGAATCCATTCCAGCATCTCGGCATCTGTACCAAACTGCGTCACGTGGCACTGCAGTGCTTTCGTCTTGAGATCTATCGTCTCACTGACATCGATGTATGTATTTATATGCTCAGTACCAAAAAGGTAAAGCTCATGCACACGGTAAGGAGGGAACCCTTCCACCAACAACTCTCGATATGATCGAGGATTACCTACCGCCGGGAAGATGGCATCCAGTACAATATTACCGGTTGCCCGGTGATCAGGATGATTCAGGTAGGCCGTATCTTCCGGCTTCTCGTCAGGATCAGGAGCAAAAAAAAGCTGTGATGGGTCATGAGTAATAACGATACGAGGACGATACTTGCGGATCAATCGCACAACAGCCTTCCGAGCAGCCTCGGTGTTCCTCAAATGTCCATCGGAAAAACGCAGGAACTCAACAGCCTGCACTCCTAACACCTCGCAGGCCATACGCTGCTCCTGCTCGCGTGTCAGCATAAATTCAGTATCTACCAGGCTCGGAACTTCGCTGCCTTCAGCGCCATCCGTCATCACCACCCACACAACCTTCTTTCCTTGCTTAACCCACAGAGCGCTGGTTGCGGCCGCGGCAAAGTCATCGTCGTCAGGATGAGCGCCTATCACCATCGCCTCGTAGTCAGGTGTGGTAATCACATCAAGCGCACCAGGAGCATTCTTATCTGCCATGTCATATACCTCTCATTAATGTCTCTAAAGTTTCTTCAGTATAAGAAAGTTTGTTCAGTATAGGATGCATTGTGAGCAAGTGTCAAGCCGCCAAAATCTCATCGAATGAGGGGCCAATCAGTAAGAACGCCCCTCCCATCCGTCAAGAAGCTCCTTCACTCACCTTGTCCATCGACAATACCACCTGTTCAAAAGCTGCGATAACCTCTGCCGCGTTTAATGTATGATCCGCAAGCCTGTCCAACCCGATTGCTCGTTCCAGCAATCCCTCTTCCAGCAAGGCCTGCTCTTCGAGTGTTCGTCCCAGTAGCTTCGCCAGCGTCGCAGTTTCCCATTGCAAAAGCACGCCCGCCTGTAAAACACTCCCCACCTTGCGACGAATCATATCTAAACCTACGACTTTTCTCTGCCCCACCACGACCTCATAAGGCGAAATTGAGCCAAAGCAAGCTCGGCGCAGCAGCTCTTCTCGTACCTGCGTCTCTGGCTGTTTAAGTAGCACACGTTGTTCACGAGCCTCTTGAGGTAGCACCACGCGCGCCTCTATACCCAGGCGCTCCAGCGCCTCTACCCACACCTCACCAAACCATTCATAAGACTTCACTATATCCGCTAAGATAAGCGGATGGCCAGCTGGCAGCACAACATCCAGGCTGAGTAGATGTGGTCCCACCAGCACCGCAGTTCCTCCCGCTCGCCGGTGATAGATAGGTATCTGCTGTTGGGCAACCCCCTCCAGATTGAGCGCGTCCTCTTTTTGTGAAAAGCCGAGTACCAGTCCCTTAGGTTCCGCTATCGACCAGTACAACGTCGCGGGATGCCATGGCTCTATCGTTCTGAGCAACATTTCACTACAATCGAGGTGCTGCTGTTGATCCGCAATAGTGAGCGGCAATATGCGCCATTTATTTATTGACATGTGATGGCTCAGCGAGATCCCTTTCCGCTGGTTTGCGCAGTACCCAACCAGTAACGGCTGCCACCAGGCTTATCCCTACTCCTATCAACAAGGCAACCTGTACGCCGTAAAGATGTGCCAGTCCGCCTGTTAGCAAGTTGCCAAAGGGGATGCTTCCCGCAAAGACCAGCATATAGACACTCATTACTCTACCACGTAAGTGATCTGGCACTACAGTTTGTACCGTCGTGTTAGCTGTTGCAGAAAAAGCAATCATTGCGAATCCTACCATCGCAATCAAAACAAGCGACAGTGCATAAATGTGCGAGACGGCAAAAAGTGCTGTCACTACACAAAAAACAATCGCACTGACAAGCAAGTATTGGATGCTCGGCTTGCGATTGCTCCACGCTAACCACAAAGCGCTCAGCAGGGATCCCAGACCAAAGGCAGAAGAAATGAAGCCGAATCCCTCTGCTCCTACATTGAGCACATTTGTTGCGAAGAGCGGCAATACCACGTTGAAATTGATACCAAACAGTGAGACAATGCCGATGACAGTGATAATCAAAAAGATGGACGGCGTGTGGACAACATATGCTAGCCCCTCTCGTAGGCTCTGCATGGTACTCTGCCTTGGAGCGCTTGCCCCTTTCCCTCCGACTATATGTTCTTTCCGCCCATAGAGTCCACGTAAATCAATAAGAGCCAATCCGATAATGACGGGGATGAAGCTAATTGCATTCAGCAAGAAGAGTGGTGCAACGCCGGCCCACGCGATAATAAGCCCACCAATACCAGGGCCGACAATACGTGCCAAATTGAAAAGCGATGAGTTCAAAGCAATCGCATTTGGCAAGTCTTCACGCCCTACCATCTCGACGACAAATGCCTGGCGCGTGGGCATATCGATCGCGTTGGTCAGACCAAGTAAAGTTGCCAGTACCAGGACGTGCCACAAGCGTACCTCGCCCGTCGCAACCAGTGTCCACAGCACAGCTGCCTGCAGCATCGCAAATGATTGTGTAAATAATAACACAGTTCGTTTCGGCAGACGGTCAGCCAGCACACCTCCAAACAGCGAGAGCAGCATCACAGGCAAGAATTGCAGGGCACCGACAATACCCAGCAGCCACGCACTATGCGTGAGCTGGAGTACAAGCCATGCCTGCCCAATCGTCTGCATCCACGTCCCCATCAGAGAAATCATCTGACCAAACCAGAATAAGCGGAAGTTGCGGTGCCGTAGCGCTAAAAACGCTCGCAGCAGGCCTTTTACCTGCTGCTGTTCTGGGAGTGAAGTGATATCTTGTATATCCTTTTGTGCTTCTGGAAGAGTTTGCATATTACCAGGAATCCGTTCTAACTATTATGTATTACCTCGTTATTGTATTGTAATAATTCATTGCGTTTATGTTCATGATGATCAAGTTTGGCCATGAGTGCGGCTTTCATCTGCTCCAGCCCCGCCAATTTCTTCTCAATTACTTGAAGCTGAGCGCGTATCAATTCATCTGCTCGGTTTAGTTGCGCAGCCTTTGCCGTTGCCTCAGTCTCATGCCTGTAAGCAACTTTGATCTGTCCTCGCTCATCCTCCGCCTCCATAATTTCACGGATATCGGAAAGAGAAAACCCGAGCAAATCACGCAAATTTTTGATGCGTTCAAGCCGCGCGAGGTCAGCTTCACTGTAGCGTCGATAATTGCCCTCTGTACGGCCAGTAGGAGGAAGCAACCCAACCTCCTCATAATAACGCAGTGTGCGTTTGGTGAATCCAGTGCGTGTCGCTACCTGTTCAATCGTAAAGAGGCTTTGTTCATCTATATCAGCCATCATGCTATGCACCCCCCCTCGTATGGTAATGACACAGAAAAGATATTCAGGAGAACAAATATAGTATACCACATGTTTAACGTTAACGTCAATGTTAGAATGAAGGCACGAGAGTCTGATGCTTTGAGGCGACCTCTCTTTTGTGTTATCATTGAGATGCCAGCAACATTGCTCGCGGAGTTCAGCATGAAAGCCGAAGACATCGAGAATTATCTGTCCCAGCTTGGACAGGAATTACTGAAACGAGGTATTCAAGAGCCAATACATCTCCTTCTCATAGGCGGTGCCT
>VBHS01000094.1 GCA_005881295.1 Chloroflexota bacterium | reverse complement strand
ACGCGCACTGCCAAAGCCAGGAAGAATATTCCCAGTATGGGTAAATATGGTTGCCAGCGTTTCATGGGTCATCATTCCGGGTAAAGAAAGTAATTCAGTAGAATCCTCATTTTAGGACGTACCGTTTTAAAGAATGTAACAACTCTCTCTATCTTTGAACAAACTTGCTATACCCTGCTATAATGAAATACATAAGAGCGTTATAAGGGTAACCATCGTAGTTACCCGGCTATAAGGGAGTGACTGATGGAGAAGGACACTCAACAGGAAAGCCAGGCTGCAGGTATATCGGACACGAATACCATCGTAACTGACGACACCACCGTTTTACAAAGTAACCTTTTTACTGACGCGGCAACGGTCATAACGGAGCCACCAGATCCTTTAGAAACACCTTATCCACCTCTGGTTCGTACCAATCCGCTTACTGACCAGTCTAGCCTGGCAGCGTGCGCCATACCGTATCAACAAGAACTTCTGCTGCGTGGACAATCAAACTATACAGTTACCTGTTTCCTCTCAGACCTGAAAATGTTTAGTCGCTTTGTTGGCCAGGAAACTCCTGTAGGGCGTATTACCAAGGAGCAACTTACAGACTGGCTTATGAAGCTAAAATTTGGCAACAAGGGACAGACACCTGCTCCCAAAACCATGGCTCGCCGCGTCACCTTCCTCAAAAATTTCTTCTCGTGGTTAGCTCACGAAGGTATAATTCGAGAAGATCCTTCCGCAAGCCTGGTTTTGGAACGACCTTTACCTCCACTGCCAGAGCTATTATTCGAGGATGAGATACAACGCCTGTTAAGTGCGGCAGCAGATGACCCTCGCTGTCACTGTCTGCTCTATCTTGTCCTCTACGCAGGCTTGAAGAAGGAAGAGGTGATGGGTTTAAAACTCAGTCACATCGACCTTTCTGATGAACAGGTTCCTATGATTACCATCCACTTTGCACCATCGACCGGGAAACAGCATCGTGAGAGGCGCCTTGCTCTTCCTGCCGAATTCACCACTATCTTCAAGGAGTATCAGGCAAAATTTCATCCTACCAATGAGCTGTTTGATTGCACTGACCGCAACCTGAACTATATTCTGGGGAGAGCAGTGAAAGCTGCTGGTATACAAAAGCGGGTCACGTTGCAATTGCTCCGCGATACTTTCGCCGTCCGGCAGCTCAAGGCAGGTGTGACACCAGAAACATTGCGCGAAAAACTAGGTCTTTCTGACGAAGCCTGGTTAGAATCGCGCGAAAAATATCGCCGCCTGGCCTTCGCCAGGTAAGTATATGCGTGTTCGTGCGAGATGAGCAATCCTTTTTCCTTATTGTGGCCTGGCTTGCCTGGGCGGCATCTGCTGTTGTGATTGGACTGTAGTATATGAGACGAGCTTTGCTTTACGGTTCAATGCGTTGTTCAAAAGAATGGCATTGAGAACAATACCGCCAATAGCCAATGGGAGATTACAAAAAATGATGCCAAAGCCCAGCGTAAAAATAGCTATCATGATGGCTAGAGGCCAAAAAAGTGCGAAGCTACAAATAAGTAATACGACTCCTATGGTTGTTTCACCTGCTATGAGCCAGCCAACGCCATAAATTCCAAAGAGAGAGAGAAAGATCTCCGCGAGGAGTGCCCCTCGATTATAATTGCTTGAGGAAGTTGTGAAAGTATTGACAACCGTAACATTTATTGAGCCAGGTTGAGGTTGATACGCAGTCTGTGCATAATATGCTGGCCCATAGCCAAAATCCTGTTTTGGCGGCGGCGGATAGCTTACTGCCTCTACCGACTCTGAATTTTGCAGTGGCGTGTAACCCTGTTCATATGTTGGCATCGGTTGAGGATTATCGTACTCTCTAGAAGAATACCGTCCATAGCTGGTTGGCGGTTGGACCACTGTACCGCAGGAAGGGCAAATTGCAGCATTGGCAGATATCTCTTTTCCACAGCGTTCGCAGATCATGTTACCTTATTTCCTTTTTCCATCGTAAAGCCCAGGTCTACTCATTATACGTTCATGCTCCATCCCCGGTTACTACAGTTGAACTCTATTGTACCAACCTGTGCCGTTTGTTCAATTTGCCATGTTGCTCCTCTGGAAAGTGCTGAAGGGAGTGGATTGATGACCGATGCCGTGCCATCCTTGCGTTGTTTTGCGCTTAGAGCCGCAGGAGTTATAACGATGACTGAGGGTTTAACTTCCTGGAGAAGATCGCTCAATTCTGTTGGAAATACTTTGCCTACCTCTGCGACGACCTGCACTATTTCTGCCTGCAAATAGTCAGGAGCTATATCGCTGAGTAGGCCATTAAGAGCATATTTGCTCATAGCTGACGCACCTAAGAAGAGCAGGCGCAAACCCGGTGTGAAAAGGCGCACTATCAGTCCGTTATCTACTTCCTCGTTGACTCCCTTGTGCAAGGATGAGCGAGGCCAGAACACTTGCAACGCGACCTGACTTCCTACAGCGATCGTTGCACCCTGTCGAATTTCGACGTAGCGAAGATTACGCTCGGAAATCGTACGCCTCAACAGGGCATATCTTACGCTTGGGTGAAGCATCCCGGCATCTACTACTTCGCCAACCTGGAAACGGGTTATAACATCTTGTAATCCAGCCAGGTGATCAGCTTTTTGTGTGGTCGATATGACCACGTCGATTGTGCGCTGCCAGGGGAGCAGGCGGCTATCAAGCTCCTGCGCTAGCGACGTAGCATCCATCCCGCCATCAATCAGCGCAATCTTGTTATCTGGAGTTTGAATCAAGACAGCTTCACCTTGTGGTTGCTGGTTGGCAGGGCCAACATTGAGAAAAGAGATCGTTGTCTTCCCATCGGATTTTGCCGCCAGGGCCGTCGCACCTGTTGCAAGAATGACGACAAGCGCTGCACTCAAATACACTATAAACCTTGTACGTCGAGACAGCAACGCCGGGGTGGCAGCATGGTTTTGTTTCCTCTCAGATGGCCACATATATATGATGGTGCCGACGACTAAACAGAGAAGCACATAATAGCACCAGGCTAATCCAGTATTCGCGTTGCTTACATTTATGAAAGCGCCTGGAAGTATTGAACATGCTGTCACGATCTTGTCGATATACCAGAGCACAGGCCAGGCAACCCAGCCACAGAGCATACCAAGTGGGGCTAAGAATATCCCAGTTACACAAATAAGTACACCGAGGAAGATAATGATGCCTAGCAGTGGTACTGTCAGGATATTAGCGATGGGGGCAATGAAAGAAATTTCCTTGAAGGAAATTGCGACGATAGGAAGTGTCGCTACCTGTGCTGCTATAGTAACCGCACTCATTTCAGCAATGACGTGCCCAAAAGGCAGGCGTTCGATGCTTTTTAGCACTTTTTGCAAGATGGGTGTGAGCATAACAATGCCCAATGTACCGAGGAAAGAGAGCAGGAAACCAACGTCCCAGAGTACGAAAGGGTCAATGATGGACAGCATGAATGTACACGCGGCGAGCGCAGTGTAAA
>VBHS01000093.1 GCA_005881295.1 Chloroflexota bacterium | reverse complement strand
AAAAAAGGGGCAAATCCGCCTGGAATATGCCAGTTCTGGCAGATCAGTGCAAGGGTATAGGCGCCAAGGCCGAAATAGGTCGCGCTCCCCAGGGAGACATAACCTGTATACCCTGACAAGATATTCCACGCCGCCGCCGCCGCGGTCAGGAGCAAAACATTGACTGCGATAGAAACAATGTTCTGGTCTCCAATCAGGAGGGGAAATACCAGGGTAAAGAGGACGACGACCAACAGACAGAGAATTCTGAAACGTTTCATAGCCTGTTTGTATAGCCCATAGAGGCCTTCAAGGACACTATCGCTGTTGCTTTGAGGGATATATCTGAATGAGAGGCAATCATTAAGTAGGGCTCTCCTTTACATTTTTGATCGTCATCGATGTAACGTCCACTTGCCATAAGGTCCAGTACATTTCAACGCGCTGCCTATAAAGTGTAACAAGCGCCTCTGTTTAGAGCAAGAATAAACGAGTAAGATAGGATAATTGGGGGGTAATAGGACTTTCACATCACGCGACCCCGCCCTCCTCTTTTAGCAGGTTATGAGACCTCGAAGTGGAGGTCGTGAGGAATGCAGTCTTTTCCGTTAACCGGCACGAGATCTTGCGGGCAGGCCGACATGACTACCACGCAATCTAGCTCAGCCCGAAACACAATGTAATCTCCTTTTTTTGACACAGTTGGTAGCCAATCAATCATGCCGTCGGGTTTGTACGGGGTGTTCATCCAAAGATTGAAGGGAGAGGGCACCTCAGGAGTTCGCAGTTTGATCGCTTTCAATGCCATCCTGAGATTATCAGCGCAATTATCATGGTAACCTTCCACCCCCAGGGTATGATACCGATAGATATCACAGGAAGCGATAGTGGTATCGTGGATACCAGGAGACGTGTCCTCCAGCAGGGTCAGAATGGGCCGTCTGCGGTTCGTGACCAGTGGGTCGCCGATTCTGGGTGTCATTCGATTCAGCCATGGTCGAACATGCTCCATCGACAGAAACTCTCGAAGCGAGTGGGCATGGAAGGCCCACATGTCGCAGACCTGTGTTCCATACGTATTGATGATCTTGAGATGCTGTCCCTGGTCCAGGCGAACTGCTCGGCCATGACGAGCTGGGATGAGATACGTGTTTGAGCGTTCTGGACGTCCATCCTGGGAGATAGGCGACGTGAGCGTTGCGTTGGTACCGTCCGGTTCTCCATTGTCTTCGCATGCGAACGCGGTGATCCGCTCACTCATGATGCGGACTCCTTTCTTTGAAAGAGTACGTTGCTAGATGTTTGCCGCATTTGTTGGCTTACCTTCTATTTGTGGGAGCGATTAGCTGGAGCTTCCTTCCAATATATGTGCGATAGCTCCGGCCATTTTCCCTCCAGTACGCGTACCAGTAAGGTCCATGACCTTCTCCCAACTGACAGACGGTACACCAGGGCCTTCCGCATTTCTTAAAATATTTCCTATAAGAGACCGGAGTCGAGGCTTCTCCAGGAATACCGGGTAATGGATGATGGCGTTCTGGGGTCTTCTTGATGGTTTGAAAGGCGTCTGCGATAGATGGGTCGACGTAGCCCTGCTCCGGCGACGCGGCAGCACCCATGATATTCTGTACAACGACCACCATACGATTGATGGTGCTTGTTTTGTAATGCACCTTCCTCAGGTGAGAGATCCAGTGTGCCAGCGTCTCAGGCTGCAGTGCCACTTCCCTTGATCCGGCAAATTGCCAGTACGCGTAAAAATCCCTGCAGTACAAGCGGAGGGACGAGAACGAGAGTGACCCTTGTAGGATCGTGTGGTTGAAGCCGAAGACGCGCAGGAGTTCCTGGCCACGCTCCTCCGTGGAGAGATTCCCACCGTAGCGAATCTGGTTCATCGAAAAGGGAATAGGGGTTCCACTCTCGGTCACGAGATTGACGCCGTGCAGCAGGAAACGCACGAGAACCTGTGTATCGTGACCATCGACCATACGCTTCTGCCATTGAAACAGGTAGCGTGCCGGGCGCAGGCGATCAGACTTTGGACTCTGGCGAGCCGGCGCAGTGATAGGAACTTCGCCAAAGGTCTCCACGAGCCCCCGCTCGATTTCCTCCAACATCTGTACCGCTTCCGGGCTGATAGTAAAGAGACGGCGGTCGTCTCCTTTGGCACCATCGGGCAAGAGCAGCTGTTTGCGCCCCTCGGAAGTGTTTATCCAACCATCAGCAGCCACCTGCAAAAGTTCACTGACCGAGCCGCCATTGGTCATGGCGAGGGTGGAGAGCGCCGCCGCGTATAAAATGCCTCTACAGACGGCTTCTGGCTCAAAAAGCAAATCTCCATCCCTGGTGTGTTCTGCGAACCAGCGAGAATCGCTACGCAATAGACCTGGCTGTTGTGTAGTGCACCCGCGCGGGAAGCCCTGGTCGCGCGCATTTGTCCAGCGTTCTTCATAGGTTAGATCGTCACGGAGCCCGCGCTGAAAATATTGCAAGAGCCGGTTTTTGATGAGATCGCCAAACCAGAACAGATCTTGCGGGGCTCCATTAAATTGGACAAAGGCACTGTCCCGCTCTGGCGAGTAAATCCCACTGGCTTGTTCGGCCTCTCGTATGACTCTTCCACTATAGCGATCCTGATGAGCCAGAATCCAGGCGCGTTTGTTCCAGAGGAAAAAGTGCAGCGGTACTTCTCGCAATCGCATTTCCCATGTTTGTTCCTGTTGCTGTAGTTCAGGGAACGAATCGGTGTAATGAAATGCCACTGGAAGAACGGTATCAGGCGAGATCCCTTGTTCAACCTGCTGGAATGTATGGAACATGCGCCCAGCTAGCTCTTTGCGGAGGAGCACAAGTTGGCGGAGCAGAGGAAAGAGAGGCACAAGTGTATTGCGAGCTGGCTGTCGTCTCAGCAGGCTGCTGGTGTTCAACTTATCTGCGTTTCCCACGCGCCTGAGGAATCCGTCCGGCATGGCTGGCAACTGGTACTGCTGCATCAAGGAAGCGTCCCCTGCTGCGAGCGTGTGGAGATACTGCGGATAGTGTTTGGTGCTGACGGAAGAATACCACGAGAGCTGCCTGCTGCGTGACATTGTGGTTCCTGTTTTCGCGGCAAATTCTTTCCATATCTTTTCGCTACGTAAGTCGCAAACTCGCTCCATGCCGCAGTCCTTCCGTAGTGTGGTGAACAGCGAGTGTAAGTGGAGCAACATTTGCACGAGAGAATTAGTACTCACCCTGCCATATGCTGAGGCAGCAGCCATTGCCAGGTACGCGGCATCAGGACTTGTGCCAATGGTTCGAATACAACATCCCATGACCTCAGGTGGAAGTTGTGCCCAGTCAATCCCCGGCGCATCGTTGAGCACTGAAGGCAACCAGGCATAAAACGCGCGTAGTTGCTCTGCCCGCTCCCATTGGCCAAAGTTGTATGCTCCCCTTCCTCCCGGGTCGGACATACATTCATCCCCTTCAATCGAATCCGGTTCCGTTCCATTCTATATTCGTGCCCTTATGAGCTATTGTTGTACAAAGCAATGAACGATGGAAGGCTCTACAACTGGACAGCTGCTTGAACCTCAATCTCAACCATAAAACCCTCTTTCACAAGCTTACTCACTTCCACAAATGTCGTGCCTGGCGGATTAACGGCAAAGTAGCGATTACGCACCTCGGCAACCTTCGCGTATTGAGACATGTCCGTTACATAGATATTTGCCTTGACGACATCGCTTAAAGAGCCACCAGCAGCCTTGAGAATTGTTGAAATCTGTTCGAAGACAAACTGAGTTTGTTTGGTTATGTCGTTTTCGCCTACTAGATTACCATTCGGGTCAAGCGGAACTTGCCCTGCAACGTTGATCAAAGCATCCCCATCACCCTCTCCCCCTCGAGGAAGTGTTTGACGTTTTCGACTGCCTGCCGCGCCGCGAACAATATGACATGGGAATCCAGAGCTGAATTATGGGGAGAACCCAGCATATTGAGTAGCTCGAGAAAAGGATATTCCATGCGAAATGTCCCACCTCGTAACGGTTCTATCCACCAGGTATCAATGCCAGCCATAAAGGTGGGATGGCTCTTCAAATGCGTGTAAAGCGCCTCCTCATCAATAATGGCGCCACGGGCAGTATTCACCAGAATGGCATCAGGCTTCATCCATGCCAGCTCCTTTTTCCCTATGAGCCCTTTGGTGGCCCTGGTGAGCGGCAAAGAGATCACCACCACGTCACAGGCACGCAACACGCGCTCTACGTCCTGCAGCGTGCCAATGAAATCCACCTGCTCAGTGCTTGTTCCGCTTTGATTGATTGCAAAGATGTGCATGCCAAAAGCGCGCATGAGCCTGGCTGTTGCGCGCCCGGTGCCCCCGAAGCCAAGGATGCCAGCTGTCGTGCCAGAGAGCGAACGATTGAGTGTATGATCATCAAATTCGCCGTTCCTTAGTTTCTGATGCTCAATAAGCAGTCGTTTCGCCAGCGCCAGCGTCATCGCCAGAATGTGTTCAGCCATGGGAGTGGCATAGGCGCCAGGATTGCTAGCGACGATGATATGTGAGGGCAGCTCGGCAAACGGCATGTGGTCCGCTCCTGCAGTGACCAGCTGGATGAGCGTGACATGCTGCAATCTGGGATATTCATGGGGCAGGATTTCTCGTGGGAAGTTCCACGAGAGGAGCACGTCGGCGCGCTCCAATACCTGTTCGCGTTGTGCCGATTGGATTTCGTTGAGAAAGGTGAGCGTTGCGAGGCTTCCCAGAACCTCAAGTAACAGCCCTTTCTCCTCAGTTGTGGGACTATATGTGACAACAATGTTCTGCTTGTCCATCTCTTATCGTATCTCCGTAGCAGGTGCGTCGCACACGTTTTCCAGCAGACAGGGTAAGAGGGCCTCTTGTATGGATTGCTCCTCATGCTGTTTGCCAGCTTGAGTTGTTCGTTTACCTATCACCATTCAATGCGTCTGATGCTAGGCGCCTGAAAGGGTTCCTCCAAAGAACAGATGGCCCATCTCAGGGTCTTCTCGGACTTGTCTAGCCGGGCCTTGCATACGTACACGGCCAGATTCCATGACAACCCCATATGTGGCGATGGCCAGGCCCGCGCGAACATTTTGTTCGACCAGCAGCACAGTTGTGCCTGCGCGATGCATTTGCCGTATGGTTTCAAACACCTGGACCAGTGTCTTGGGATCTAGGCTCATTGATGGCTCATCCACCAGCACCAGCGACGGTTTGAGCATGAGGGCGCGGGCGATCTCGACCTGGCGCTGCTGGCCTCCTGATAGACTCCTCGCCTGTTCTTTGGCCCGTTCCTTGACGATCGGAAACCGCTCTTCAATTTGAGCTAAGCGCTGCTCAATCCTGCGTTTATCGCGCAGGAGTAGCCCTCCAAGCTCCATATTCTCCCTGACGGTCATGTTAGGGAACAGGCTGTGATCCTGTGGGATTTGTGCTATTCCCAGTTGCAAAATGTGTGGCGCTGTCATGCCAACGATGGGCTGTCCATCAAACATGACTGTACCACCGCGAGGCTTCAGCAGGCCACTGATCACCCGCAGCACTGTGGACTTGCCTGCACCGTTGGGTCCCACAATACAGGTAAGCGATCCCTTCTCAACCTCGAGATCCACTCCTTTGAGGACATCGCCCCCCCCATAACCTGCAAAAACGTTCGTTAACTTCAGCATGCTCACACTCCTAGATAAGCATCCAGTACCGCAGGGTTCTTGCGTACCGCCTGGGGCGGCCCTTCGGCAATTTTTGTTCCGCGGTGCATCACGTTCACCATATGGCATAGTCCCATCACGAACTCCATATTATGCTCAACCACCAGGAAGGTAATGTTTTTTTGTCTGTTGAGTGTGCGAATACCGCGTGCCAACTCGTTGACCATGGTGGGGTTCACCCCACCTGCT
>VBHS01000092.1 GCA_005881295.1 Chloroflexota bacterium | reverse complement strand
TACCACCAACCAGCACAGCAGCAAGAATAATCAAAAACTTCCTTTTCATCTTACGCTCTACTCTTCTAGAGCCACCCTCCCTTCTAAACAAAGCAGATGCATTTATTGCAATAATAAAGTACCTTCAGCATGTAATTGCTATAAATACATTGTAGCAAAGGAATGCCAGTTGATCGCCCCTCCACCTTCCTTATAGTGGCATTTCCTTTCCCATCCTTTGGGATACATGACGTCCAAAAGCTGCCAGAATTGTCTCTAGAACTGGCAACATACTCGAAGCTCGTTTCGCCCTGATGATAACGTCCCACGCCGGCTCAAATTTCTTCCACCCCGTGGCATACGCCACATGCCGCAGCCGCTCATTCCATCTTTCTTTGGTCCAGGCCCCCTGGAAAATCGAGCTCCAGCGATAAAAATCCCGGTAAGCGCGCCAGTAACCCGCTTCCAAGGCCTCAGGCGTGAGTTTTGCCGGACGATAGACCACGTGGCGCGTATCGTACAGGTCCCAGTTACTATGGAGCAGGCGCTCTTGCTGCGCCATACGCTCGTAAAGGGCCGTTGTAGGGTATGGAGTTAGAATATGAAACGTAGCCGTCTCAATGCCCTGCTTGACCGCCCATTCGACCGTGCGGTCAAAGACCGTTTCGTCGTCATTGTCCATGCCAAAAACGAAGCTCCCGTTTACCATCACCCCGAGATCGTGAAGGCGCCGGATAGCAGTGCCATAGTCTCGATTGAGATTTTGATACTTGTGCTGCTCTTGCAAATTCGAAGGGTTGAGCGTCTCAAATCCAACAAATAAACTGCGCAGCCCACTTGCCACTGCTTTTTCCAGCAGCTCCGGCCGCAGCACCGCTTGCACGGTACCGGCCGCCTGCCACAGGCGTCCCATCCCTCTCATCCCATCAAAGAGCGCACCGGCAAAACGTGGATTGCCGAAGAGGTGGTCGTCCAGGAAATAGAGGTGCCTTCCCGGCAGCCGGTTAATCTCCGCGAGCGCATCGTCCACTTCTAACGTATAGAACGATTTTCCTCCTTTGAAGAAGGCCTCCTTGTAGCAAAAATCACAGACATGCGGGCAGCCGCGCGAAACCACGATGGAGTTGGGTACAAGGTAGAGGTTGCGTTTGATCAGATCACGCCTTATTCTGGGAACGCCAAGAAGCGTCCGCACTCGCGATGTGTATACCTTTGCCGGATTCCCTGCTCGGTAATCGGCCAGAAAAGCTGGCCAGATATCCTCACCAGGCCCGAGAAAAATTGAGTCAGCATGCCTTGCCGCCTCATCCGGCAGGGAGGTAACATGCAACCCCCCTAAAGCCACATAAGCTCCCCTGGCGCGATAGTGGTCAGCGAGCTTGTAAGCCCGGTATGCAGAAGTGATATACACCTGGATCACCACCAGCTCAGGCTCGTCGTTCAGGTCGAGCCGCTCCACATGCTCATCCTGGAGCGTCACCTGGTCATCTTCATTGAGATACCCTGCCAGCGTAGCCAGGCCCAGCGGCGGGAAAAGTGAATATTTGATCGGACGAAAATAGGGGCTGATTGCCTCGGTTAAAGCCGGTAAGATCATCTTCACTTTCATCTAATGGCTCCTCGTATACTCAACTTTATCCCAATCAGCCCTTCTATTATGACGCCTCACCCCTCCTTCCAGTATAGGCGCTGAGCGCCCGCGAAGCCAGGTCGTAAGGACCGCAGCCATCGCACGTATGTGCAGGATATATGAATTGTTTGTAAACAGATCAGCCCTCATTGCATCATCGCTGTCATCGATCAGCCGTAGGGGCCGATTTATCGTGCACCCGGTTCACCGCGCCCACCGCCGATTGATCGGCCTCGACACTTTCCTTACACTCGCACAATACAACTTTTTCATACGCCCCCCTACTCTACACCCGCTTGACCAGCCGATCCGTCGTATAGTAGGGACGACCCTTGCGGTCGTCCTGGTTCCTTTGCGGTCGTCCTGGTTCCTTTGCGGTCATCCTGGTTCCTTGCTGGGCAAAAACAGGACTACAGTCGCCTCTCATTCCCTACTCCAGACGGGTCATTTTTCTCCTACTGAAGGCTATGCTTACATTAAGAACTATTCGCCCTCCAAAAAAGGAGAAAATGATATGTCAGGAATGATCTCCAGGAGGAGCCTGCTGTTTCTCCTGCTCAAAAAAACGAGTGGCCTCCGCCAGTCGTTCTTCTATCTCTAATTGCGCATCCATGACAGAAAGAAGCTCGTTCGTGAGTTCCTTACGCCGTTGCTTCAGTTCCTTACGCTGCTGTTTTGACTGCTGTCGCCCCTTTAACGCCTGCTGTTCTTCCTGTGTCACCTGGGCGAGTTGCGCACGAAGTCGTTCGTGTTCCTGTCGTAGTCGCTCCAGTATCTGTTCCAGGTGCGCCAACCAGCTTTCCGCCTGATCAAATTCGTGAGTCATTTCTCACTCATCCTTCTCGACTACAAGCGTAATTCCACTCGTCCTAAGGAGCCAGTCTCTGCAATTACACGATTATGTATTCTTTTTTCTCACTTGAGAGATTCGACTTGAGCTTATGGTATCAGGCGCGTCAACTAGAATGCGCCTCATACCTGAATCCAGATCTGGACACGGTACTTTTCTCTCATCATCATATAAGCGTCGTAACAATCTCGATCCCCTTCACCTCGGCACAATCGGCGACAGAGCTGAACTGGATGGCAATCGTTGTCTTTTGTGTGCCACTCCACTTAAAGGTTACAGTCGCGCCCGCCGGGAGGGTATAGTTGAACCCCTGGTTGCCCCAGAGCACCTGGAAGTTGCTGTTGCTGGCGCCATCGTTATGCGCAACCACGACCTTGGAACCATCGGGATTCTTGAAAGCCACATCGGCAAGGCTACCCAGCGTATTGGAGGCAATATGGTACGCGCCCGGCACAACAAACTTGCTGAACTGGCCGAGCTGATAGTAATCATTGCGATAGGTAACATTGCCCGTAGCCTGATCGATGGTCACTACGCCCAGGCAGTCGGCACAGCCGCCAGTGTGCGGGCCATCGTTGGGATCAAGCGCAATATTCCACAGTTCGACCGTCCTGGCCATGTTCTGCACCGACTGCATCAGCAAATCGATCGTGGAGATAGGAGCTTCGGACGTGCCAGTTGAGCACTCGGTTTCGTAAACTTCCGAGCCTGGGAAAGAGCCGTGAACCGCCGCCATCGACGAGGGGTCGCCTAAGTAACAATGCCATGAGATTCCGGCGATATCTCTACGCGTGGTGGCATCGTTCAGCAGCGTATAAGCGTAGCTGGTGTTATTCCAGTTGTGGTCATAGGGAATAATCTTAGGGGACAGGCCAGCGCTCGCAAGAGCCGGGCTGAGGTTGTTTTTGATAAAATTGTTTTCGTCGCTGGCCGCCCAGGACATGCCGGGATAACTGTCGGGAGTGTAGAGCGGTTCATTCTGCGGGGTAATCGCGTAGAGAGGAATGCCCTGGGCCTGGTAAGCCTGGATGAATTTGACAAAATACCGCGCTAATGGCTCGTAATCACCTGAATTGAGCGTACCAGTGACGCCGTTAAAAACACCCAGCATGGACCCGTTGGTTTTCATCCAGGCCGGCGGACTCCAGGGATTGGCCATGAACTTGAGATTGGCATTGAGCGAGCGTGCCTGTTGCAGCACGGGTACGATATAGGCCAGGTCATGCTTGATCGAGAAATTGTTGAGCTTGGGATCGATCTGACCGGCCGGCAAATCATCGTAGGAATAGGGCCCGTTGATAGAGAAATCCGAGGCGCCCATCGGAATACGCACAAAACTGATTCCGATTCCCTGCTTCGGATCAAAGAGATTCTGCATCACCGTGTTGTGCTGGCTGCTGCTCATCTTATTATAAATAAGCCACGCCGAGGAGTCGGTGACAGCGGCCCCAAAACCATCCATGCGCTGCAACTCCTGGTACTCGTTGACGCTGATCGTCGAAGAGTTCCCGGTGATGGAGCCAAACCTGAGATTCGCCTGCGGTGTCAACTGATTGCTGCCATCGCTGGTCGTCAGCCACACCTGCACCCTCGGTCCCACCATCCTATCGGTCGTCAGGAAAACGAAGAATAAACCGAGGAGCAGACAACAAAGCAGCAAAACCAGAAGCAAACGACGAGAGGGTATGTTCACATGAGCCTCCAATATACATCAACCT
>VBHS01000091.1 GCA_005881295.1 Chloroflexota bacterium | reverse complement strand
CATAAACAGCGAGGTTTTTGATCGACAGGTCATTCGCTGAGAACATGCCAATAATATGGTCAGCCGCCATCTTGCCTGATTCTAGTGCGTAATCTATGCCCTCACCGGTAACTGGGTTCACCAAACCTGCCGCCTCTCCGACGAGCAGAATCCGCTCGGCAAAGGTTGGTGAGCGCGCGAAGTCCAATCGCAGCGGGTATCCTTTGATTGGACCCACCTGGTGTGCGCCAGTCAGGATCTTTTGCAACGGTGGGGTCTGGGTAAAAGTATCAAAGACTGTGCGTGCCGTTTTGGGCATCCAGCGTGCAGTCATGCCTGCCCGTAAGAAGCCGACGCCCACATTGGCAGACGAGTTTGATAGAGGAAAGACCCAACCATAGCCCGGCAAGGGTACACCATCGAAGCGACATTGGGCCGCCTCGAGTACCTCCGCCATGCCCTCAAAATAAGCACGAGCGCACAGCATCATCTGTGGCGCCTTCTTGAGCAGTCCCATACGCAGAAGTAATTTGATGTTCGCCCCAATTGCGACAATAACCATGCGTGCTTTGTATTCAACTGCCCGGTTCTGGTGCTCACCCCTGATGATAGCGCAATCCTCGTCTTGAACAATATCAGTCACGCGAACAGGACTTTGAAATTGCGCACCGCTAACCAGTGCACGTTCAAGAATAATGTTGTCGAGAATCAGCCGGGGAGTGAAGAGTAAATAACTCGATCTGCTCTCCTTTTTAGGCACCGGTGCCACAACTGAGTACCCTTTGGGCGAAAAGAATGCCACATCGTTGAGGGAGTAACCAACCTTAAGTAAGTCGTCGAGCATGCCCATTTCGTCGAGTACCCTTAGGGCGCGTGGTGTCAGGGCATCGCCACACGTTTTATCTCGGGGAAAAGTAAACTTATCGAGCAGCAGTACATTGAGTCCACGTAGCGATAGGTAGTGGGCTGCTGCTGATCCACCAGGCCCTGCTCCCACAATCACCACGTCGTAGATATCTTTCATAGAACGTACAGATCCTTCTCTGGTAATTCGTTACTGAACAGTTGATACGCAAAAATAGTCAAGCAGGTCAATCATCTTTGATCTGTTGCGTGAGCTGGAGTACTGCACTGCGGCTCAGTTTGGATTCGCCACGAGCAAGAGCCTCTAGGGTGGCATAGGCTAAGGCAAGTGGCGTCTGGATAAAGAATACAAAAGGCCCTGGTGGGAGTGACCTTGAATAGATATCTGCTTGCGAGAGATTGTGCATTGCATATTGCTGCATGTGCTCACGCGACCAACCAGTCGGGAAAAAATCCACACCACGTGCCAGGTCTTCTGTTCGATTGCGCAGGATGTTGACAGCTTGCAACCCTCGTCCAAAGTGGATAGCGGGGGTTCGATTCATTTGGACCCCGTCGAACCATGCCCATATGTCACACAGAAGTAAACCAATTGCACCTGCAACTGCGAACGTATAGCTATCAAGATCACTTTCGGTTCGTATCTTCCAGCCGTTAGCAACCCAATTGGCCATACGCTCTGCCATAGCTGCGGTCGCATCCCAAATACGTGGCGCAATTTGCTCGGGTGCATAACACGCCCATTCACTGATACGTAGCGTAACCTCCGGTAGTGTGTCTTGTTGTTTATTATACGTTGTAGAAAAACCGCTATGTGCAAAGGTCGCTACCGACGTCTGAGCCTGCAACAGGCGGCTGATTGAGCGCAAGTATCTCATCTTCCCATGTTTTTCGAGGGTGGGATGGTCTTCGATCTCATCAATGGCACGCATGCAGAGATAGGCTGATGAAACTGCCTCTTGTAGTCCCGAAGGCAAATGACTGATTGGAATAAAAAATGTTCGGCTTGTCTTCTTCAGCATGTCCAGCACGTCTTGATGTAGACCCATCTGTTGCCTCCTGGCCCATTTTCATGTCTGCTATAAAAAACATTACCTGGAAAAGTAGAAAAGTGTAGGGGTAAGTATACTCACCCTGATTATCACTTAGCATAACACAATTGATCACCTGTTAATCATTTGTTAATATAGTAATAGGACGCAGGAAAGCCAAACTTTGAGGAAAGTGATCGTAACAGTTACCTCCTCTTAAACGTACCATATATAGATAGCGTAGGCTCATTGTATGCTGGAGGAGTCATCATGAAGGAAACTATGACGGCAGAAGGCCTGATCAAGCAGAAATTAGCAGCGTTCCAGCAGCTTCAAGCGGAGTTTGAGGAATGTTTTCACTTCGTGCAGGATGTCCATGGACAGCAGCGTTTTCCAACATTCTCTGTCGCTGATTCTGTTCACTATCTCCATGCACTCTGGGTTTGCGAATGTAAAGATCGCTTGTTAAGTATTTACAAGAACATCAGTCGTTATGAAGGAAGACGTTGCCTTGAACTCTTGCTAAGCTGGCAAGATGGTGATACTGCTACTGTAGTGGACTTTCTCTATCGTAAATTGGATATGCTCCCTGTCGCTGATATTACGCGCCTGCTTCACCAGGCTCTTTACCATGATAACGATAAAAATCTAGCCCGCCGTCTTAGGCATGGGCGATTGGTCATGCTCAATCGCGGGACGAATCTGATGCATGCCCTTGATGCGATCTTTGCAGTCGAGGAAGACCTGCTGGTGAAAGAGGTACAAATCGCGTGTGTGCAGTATAGGCATAACCCCTCTCAAATAGAGGAGCAGATCGCTGAGATGGACACCCCCCTCTACTCATATGTACCTCACCCGTCCCTGGCGCAGCGCAACATGGTGCTCATGAATAAACTCGGTGTCGATGTTCTGTCCAGACCAACAGATCTACCCGGCCAACGTTCATGGCGTGTGCTTGAACCAGCTGAACCTCTGAGCCCTTTTGCCGAACAAGTCATTGAGGGTTACCAGGAAATGACTTCTCCGCAGTTCAATAACTTAAAAGGGCATCGCTTCGTTGATCGTCATGAGCGTAGTAATGACCTGCAGGTATAAGATGTGGAGCAACTCCTTTATGAGGATTTAGTAAGCATTGAATTATGAATATATATCATGACTTTTAACAAGATAATCCATACAGTAGGAGCCGGTCTATCGTGCACACCGCCGATTATGCAGATTGACGATTAAGCAGATTGACGAATGAATCCGGATAACAGTAGGTGCCGATTTATCGTGCACATCGCCGATTTATCGGCCCGTGGCAGATGATCCACTATCCATTGGACATCTGTAGGAGCCGATTTATCGGCCCTCGACAGATAATCCGCTATCCACATGAACAAGTTAAAAAGCATAATAAGGTAGCATACTTTGTTTTGTGATACGATGAGTGAACATACAACCTCTTTCAGCGTAGCGCGTAGAATCTTCATACTATATCATCCACCAATGAAATGAGGCTTGGGAAATGAAAGACAACAACGAGAAAAGATCATGGGTGCTGGTCGCCCTCTGGTTTGGCTCCATTGCTCTTATAGGTCTCTTGAAACGCACTCTTGAGAGACAGAGGCCCTTCTAGGGATCAACTGGGGGTCCCGACATAAAAACCCCTCAAAATAGCGTATGTTTAGCAGGGATTTTACTCGGGAAAAAGGCTCTGTCATGAGTAAGGAACATCCAGGGAAGCCTCCCCTCCCTGCTCTGATCCTTCAACTCTCTCGCTATCAGGCACACCTCTATGCAACAGCGTTTGGGATGAGCCAATCTCGTCTCTTGTTCTTACGTGAACTGATGCGGACAGGAGAAATCAGTCAGGCCGAACTCGTCCACCTGCTGGGCATGGAAGGGACGCTGGTGACACGCTTTGTGAAGGACATGGAACGTTCTGGGTTACTGACCCATCGGCGTGACCCACACGATAATCGTTTTATCCTGGTCACGCTCACGCCCGCAGGCCAGGATATTGCTCGACGCATGGCCGTTTTCAGCCACACGCTTGAAGCACAGCTTCTGGAGGGACTGAGCGAGGAAGCGGTGGCTATCATCAGACAAGGATTTGAACAAATCCAGGAAAAATACTCGTCCCTTACACAGGCAGGCAATAGGAGTGCATCCAACCCTGCGAGAGACGCAAGCGGTACACGGGAGTGAACTTGGGACCCCAATGGAGAATTGGAGACACGCCGCTTTTTTCTGGAGACATGAAGCATGCTCATGTGAAACAGCGGGCACTCTGACTTCCCTGGCAGATGCATGAACACTCCCTTGTTTCCCTGGATTCCATCTTTGAGGAGGAAAAAGAGCATGAAAAAGGTTCATCAAACGGAGAGGATCACC
>VBHS01000023.1 GCA_005881295.1 Chloroflexota bacterium | reverse complement strand
CCGGAGGGGGTGGAGATGGTGATGCCCGGGGACAACATCGAGATGACGGTGGAGTTGATCCAGCCGGTGGCGATGGAAGAGGGGGTGACCTTTGCCATCCGCGAGGGTGGGCGCACCGTTGGGGCTGGCATTTGCATCAGGGTCGAAAACTAAGTTTCGCGATTGTAGGGGCGCAAGTAATGATTGCAGCCCCTACACACAGGAGATAGAAATGGCCGCAGGAACGAAACAGCGCATCCGCATCCGGCTGAAAGCCTATGATCATCGTATTCTTGATCAGTCGGCGATGCAGATTGTAGATACGGCGCAACAGACGGGAGCTCGTGTCTCGGGCCCGGTGCCTCTGCCCACCGAGATTGATAAGTATACAGTAATACGCTCACCATTTATCGATAAAGACTCACGTGAGCAGTTTGAGATACGCACCCACAAACGCCTGATCGATATCATCGATCCGACGAACAAGACGGTTGAAGCCCTGACACGTTTGAATCTGCCCGCAGGCGTGGACATCGAGATCAAACTGTAGAGACCTGACTTTTAACAACATAACCCGGACAACCGAAACTAACCCGGCCACCCGTAGGAGCCGATTTATCGCGCTCACCGCCGATTTATCGGCCTTCGGGAGTTGGTTGTATATACTGGGCGAACGCGATAAAGCAGGTCTACAGTTGAGGAAAGAGGATATAAGATATGCTAAATGCATTGTTGGGCAGGAAGGTCGGCATGACCCAGGTGTTTGGGCCCAACGGCACAGTCATACCGGTGACGGTGATAGAAGCCGGCCCCTGCATTGTGACACAGATCAAGACTGTTGCCAATGACGGCTACGAAGCTGTGCAGATAGGTTTTGAGCAAACAACGCTAAAAAACGTCACCCGCCCCGCGTTGGGACATCTTGGACATAGCCTGCCCTTGTTAAGAGCACAGCGCAGACGGCTGCAAGCGTACCAGCAAGAGCAGCGTGCGAAGTCTAAAACGCAAAGCGCCACCGCTGAAGGTAGCGAACAGGCTGAAACAACTTCAGAGGATGCGCCGGAGAAAAAAGATAAACAGATAGAGAAGTTACTTAGAGTGCAGGAGAAGCGCCAGCGCCGTCCTGGACCTGAGCTAGGCCCATTCAAAGTCCTGCGTGAAGTGGAAGTACAGAATGGAGTAGCCTCGGAAAAGATTGAACTTGGCAAGCAATTCGACGCGAGCCTGTTCACAACTGGTGAATCTGTAGACATTGTTGGTACTTCCAAGGGTAAAGGATTCCAGGGTGGGGTCAAGCGCCACGGCTTCAGTGGTGGACCCAAGACGCATGGTCAGTCGGATCGCACTCGCGCTCCAGGTTCGATTGGCTCTGGTACGACCCCTGGCCGCGTATTAAAGGGAACACGCATGGCTGGTCATATGGGCAATGCGCGTGTGACAGCGAAGAAACTGCAAGTGATTCAATCTGATCCTGAGCGCAATCTGCTGCTGGTCAAGGGCTCGGTGCCCGGCGCCAATGGTGGTTTGCTCATGATTAAGAAGCATGTGATGAGGTAGGTAACCGAAATGCCCTCGACTACAGTGTATAACATGGCCGGAGAGGCCGTAGAACAGCTCGAACTGAGCGAGCAGGTGTTCGGAGTCACCCCCAATATGGCGGTTCTCCACCAGGTTGTCACCGCACAGCTGGTGAATCGCCGTCAAGGCAATGCTTCGACCAAAACTCGCGCTGAGGTATCGGGCGGTAACAGAAAACCATATAAGCAGAAGGGGACGGGTCGTGCTCGCCAGGGGAGTACCCGCGCGCCGCAGTTCCGTCATGGCGGTATAGTATTTGGCCCAAAACCGCATCCTTACCATCATGATGTACCGAGGAAAATGCGCCGCCTGGCCATTCGTTCGGCATTGTCCGACAAGGTCGCGAACGAGAAGCTGATCGTGCTCAATGATCTGACTCTGGAAGCTCCTCGCACCAAAGAGATGGTGGCGATCCTCGATAAGCTGCCCGTAGATGGTAAGCGCGTGCTGATGATGTTGCCACAGCGCGACGAAAACGTGCTTCTGTCACTGCGCAATATTCCTTCTGCCAAGGTGCAACATGTTTCCTCGATCAATGTCGTGGAACTGCTGAAGCATGATTGTTTGATTATGCCTTTGAAAACCGTGCGCTGGCTCGAAATGGTGTTCGGTGATGGCATGAGTGCCGAAGAAGCGAGTGCCAAAATCGCCAGCGACAACACAGGCGAAGACGAATTGGTCACCGCATCGACGGATAGCGAAGAAGCCGAAGAGGCCTAGGCGAGGAGGATAAAGGCTGTGGAAATCACAGAAATACTGCGCCACGGTATAGTGACTGAAAAAACAATGAAATTGCAAGAGCAGAATAAATATACCTTCAAAGTGGCGTTAGAGGCAAACAAAATTGATGTGCGCCGTGCTGTTGAGACGATGTTCAATGTGAAGGTTGTCTCGGTCAACATTATTCGTATGCCAGGCAAGACGAAGATGTTCCGGCGTAAAGGGGCCGCTCCTCAAGTTCAAAAGGCCCGTGAGTGGAAGAAGGCGATTGTAACCCTCCAGCAGGGATATACAATCGACGCATTGAAAGCGTAAGGTGTGTTGAGAGATGCCAATTAGACAGTACCGACCAACTTCTCCTGGGCGTCGTGGCATGTCAGTTTCGACATTCGAGGAGATCACAAAGACAAAGCCAGAGAAATCTTTGACCGTCAAGTTGCAGAAGCATGCTGGCCGCAATAACCAGGGTAAGATCACCACTCGCCATCGCGGCGGTGGCGCCAAGCGAGCCTATCGTATTATCGACTTTAAGCGCAATAAGTTGAACGTGCCCGCCAGGGTCGCGGCCATTGAGTACGATCCAAATCGTTCGGCTCGTATCGCGCTGCTGCATTACCTGGATGGTGAGAAGCGCTATATCATCGCCCCGCTGGGACTGAAGGTCGGCGACCAGGTTTCCGCGGGACCAGATGCCGATATCAGGCCAGGCAACGCGCTGCCCCTTAAGAATATTCCAACCGGTACTACCGTTCATTGTATCGAATTGGAGCGAGGACGTGGGGCTCAGATGGCGCGTGGCGCGGGCGTGGGCGCGCAGCTCATGGCGAAAGAGGGCGATTATGCTCAACTGCGCCTGCCTTCTGGTGAGCAACGCCGCGTACATATTCTCTGTATGGCCACCATTGGCCAGGTGGGTAATATCGATCACGAGAACCGCAGTATCGGTAAAGCCGGGCGTTCACGGCATATGGGCCGCCGTCCAACCGTGCGTGGATCTGTCATGAACCCGCGCGACCATCCACATGGTGGCGGTGAAGGCCGTGCGCCAATTGGCGGACAGCCGCAGACACCCTGGGGCAAACCTGCTCTAGGTTACAAAACTCGTAACAACAAGAGAACGGATCAATTCATCGTTCGGCGTCGCAATGCTGGTAGGAGGAGGAAGTAAATGTCGCGCTCAAGAAAAAAGGGGCCCTACATTCATGAATCGCTCAGAAAGAAAGTGCTGGCGATGAAGCGCAGCGGCGACCGCCGTGTGATCAAGACCTGGTCCCGTGCTTCGATGATCTTCCCGGAAATGGTGTCGATGACCATCGGCGTCCACAACGGGAAGACACATGTGCCTATCTACATCACTGAGAACATGGTAGGCCATAAATTAGGTGAGTTTGCTCCCACACGGCACTTCCGTGGTCATGCGGGCGGCAGGAGTGAGAAGACCAGTTCGGTCCGGTAGGAAAGCGTGGGGAGGCGTGGGCGCAATTCAATGCGCCCCTATACCCTACGTCTGTAGGAGCGCATTGAATTGCGCCCGAGAGGTACGAGATGCAAGTCAGGGCTATTGCGAAAGATATAGGTATTTCGCCGCGCAAGATGCGTCTAGTCACCAACGCGGTGAAAGGGAAAACAGTGATTGAGGCTCAGGCTATTCTCCAGTTCCTGCCCAACGCAGGCGCGCTACCAGTGAGCAAAGTCGTGGCGTCGGCGGCGGCGAACGCGGAGAATAACTACAATCTCAATCCAGATGATTTATATATTCTAAATATTGTGGCGGACGATTCATTCCGGATCAAACGTGTGAAAGCGCGTTCTCGTGGTCAGGCTGCTCGCATTCTGCGGCGCTTCTGCCATGTTACGGTAATCGTTTCAGATGATCCGGCAGACGCCGGGCATTAAAAAGGAGGACACTTTTGGGACAAAAAGTGCATCCCATAGGTTTCAGGCTTGGCGTCGTCAAAGGATGGCAGTCCCGCTGGTACGCTGAGCGCGATTATAAAGATGTTTATGCGGAAGATGACCTGATTCGTCAGAGCATCAACAAAGAACTGTTCAACGCCTCGGTCTCAAGAATTGAGATTGAGCGTGCCGCAGCAAACCAGGTTTCGGTGACCATTTATACAGCGAAGCCAGGGATCGTGATTGGGAAAAGCGGCGAAAAGGTAGATAAGCTGCGCGCGATGCTTGAGGCAAAAACCAAGAAACGTGTGCGCTTGAATATCATGGAGATTCGCCAGCCGGAGTTGGATGCCTACCTGGTCGGGCGTAGTGTGGCCGAGCAGCTGGAGAAGCGCGTTTCATTTCGCCGTGCGATGAAACAGGCGGTCCAAAAGACTATGCGCGCTAACGCCAAGGGCATCAGAATTATCTGTGGCGGCCGCCTGGGTGGAGCAGAAATTGCTCGCTCAGAGAAAGAGGTTGAGGGGAAGATCCCCCTGCACACCTTGCGAGCTGATATCGATTATGGGCTGGCAGAGGCCCATACTACCTTTGGTGTCATCGGCATCAAAGTATGGATTTATAAGGGCGATATTCTGCCGAGTAAACGCCGCGAGGCGATTGAAGGACAGCAGGAAGCTGCCGTGCAGCCGCCATTTGCCCCACGCGAGGGCGGAGATCGCCGCGGTGGTGATCGTCGCCGCGGTGGTGAACGCGGTGAACGTGGTCAGCGTCCGCAAGGAGACCGACCACAAGGCGGAGACCGTGGCCCCCGTGGGGAAAGGCCACCGCGTCCACAGGGTGAGCGTCCGGCACGCCCACAGGGCGAGCGTACCCCACGTCCACAAGGTGAGCGTAGTGGGCGCCCGCAGGGCGAGCGTACCCCACGTCAACCGCGTCCACAGGGTGAGCGTCCGGCACGTCCACAAGGTGAACGCGCGCCACGTCCTCAGGCTGAACAGCCCGCGCCAGCTGCGGAACCACAGGCTCCAACGGTTCAACCAGTTCCTGAGGTCCCTGAGGAAACGACGCCGCCAACACCAGAGTCTGGGACGACTCAGAGCGAGTAGAGGAGATTCTAAGCCATGTTATTGGCACCGTCACGTACAAAGTACCGCAGACAGCATCGCGGTCGTATGAAAGGTACAGCCCAGCGTGGCAACACCCTCGCCTTTGGCGAGTACGGGTTGCAAGCCCTGGAACCATGCTGGATGGAGGCTCGTCAGATCGAGTCGGCACGTATCGCCTTGACCCGCTACATGAAGCGCGGTGGTAAAGTGTGGATCCGTGTCTTTCCAGATAAACCTATCTCTGCCAAACCCGCTGAAACCCGCATGGGTAGCGGTAAAGGCGCGGTTGATCACTGGGTAGCGGTTGTTAAACCAGGACGTATCATCTTCGAGATCGGCGGCGTTTCCGAAGAAGTCGCTAAAGAAGCTATACGCCTTGCGAGTCACAAGCTGCCGGTCGCGAGCCGCTTTATTACACGAGGGGAGGCGGAAAGTGTCGAAGCTTAATGAACGTCGTAAGCAAGTCGCTGAATATTCTGCAGGCGAAGCAATGCGTGAGCTGAAAGAACTGCGCGTAAAGCTATTCAACCTTCGTTTGCAGCAGCAGCGTGGTGAAGTGAAGAACAATCGCATCTTCGCGCAGACTCGCAAAGATATTGCACGCTTGCAGCACCGCCTGACACAGTTGGAGGATGAAGAATGACACAGCAGAGTGTGACCTCCACGCAGCAGGTCGCGACCCCTAAAAAGGGCCGTCGCCAACAAAGAGTTGGGCGCGTGGTGAGCAACAAAATGAATAAAACAATCGTAGTTGTTGTAGAGACTTTGAAAAAGCATCGTATCTATAAACGCACATATAAACAGACGAAGCGATTTCAAGCGCATGACGAAGAGAATATCTGTCAGATTGGAGATCTCGTCCGTATCGAAGAGTGCCGTCCACTGAGCAAGATGAAACGTTGGCGTTTGATCGAGATTATCAAGCCCAGTAGCGGTATCGTGCCCGTTGAAGAGGTGCTGGCTGAGGCCGATCCCGACCTGTCATCCGAAGAGTCGGAGTCTGACGAGTCCGACGAGGCGGAAGAATAAGGAGAAAATGGGATGATCCAGCCACAAACACGCTTGAAAGTCGCCGATAATACCGGCGCAAAAGAGATTATGTGTATTCGCGTCCTCAGCGGCTCCGCCAAGCGCTATGCCGAGGTTGGCGATGTGATTAAAGCCACTGTGAAGCAGGCCACGCCCAATGGCCAGGTCAAAAAGGGCGAGGTAGTGAACGCTGTGGTGGTTCGTGTCTCAAAAGAGTATGCGCGCCCCGATGGCTCGCATATCCGTTTCGATGAGAACGCCGCCGTGATTATTGCCGCCGGTAATAACCCGCGAGGTACACGTATCTTTGGACCGGTGGCCCGCGAATTGCGCGAACGAAACTTTATGAAGATCATTTCGCTTGCGCCTGAGGTGCTTTAACGAGGAAGTGTCCTTTTCAGCTCAGAAAAGTGAGAGGAAGTAGATGGCAGTAAAACAAAAAGAGAAAAAGCCTCTTCACCTCGCCAAAATGAATATCAAGAAGGGTGATACCGTCTTGATTATCACAGGCAAGGACAGAGGGAAGCAAGGTACGGTCTCGCGGGCTATGCCACAGGACAGTAAGGTCATCGTTGAAGGACTTAATATTGTCAAAAAGCATGTACGTCCGCAGGGCCAGACCCGTCAGGGGGGCGTTATCGAGAAGGCGATGCCAATCCAGGTCTCAAACACGATGCTCATTTGCACCGAGTGTGGGCAGCCTACCAGAGTAGCGCATGATCGCCGTCCAATGGGATCAGATCAAAAATTGCGCCCCGTTCGTGTGTGCAAGAAGTGTCACAAGGTCATTGAAGACCGGATGAGGAGTAGTTAGACATTATGGCATCGAGGTTGAAAGAAAAATATCAACAAGAGGTTGTGCCAGCCCTGCAGAAGGAGTTTAACTACAAAAATCCAATGCAGGTCCCGGGCGTCCATAAAGTGGTCGTCAATATTGGGATGGGCGAGGTCATCCAGAATGCCAAGGCCATGGATGCTGCCGTTTCAGACTTGGCCACGATCACCGGGCAGCGCCCGGTCATAACCCGTGCCAAGCGCTCAGTTGCAGCATTCAAGCTGCGTGAAGGTATGCAGATCGGCTGCATGGTGACCTTGCGTGGTGACCGGATGTACCAGTTCCTCGACAAACTGGTGAATGTCGCTCTGCCCCGCTTGCGAGACTTCCAGGGGGTCTCCCCTGAAGCATTCGATGGGCGTGGCAACTATACGCTTGGTTTGCGTGAACAACTGGTCTTTCCCGAGATCGACTACGATAAAGTCGACAAGGTGCGTGGTATGGAAGTGAGCATTGTAACGACGGCTCGCACTGATGAAGAGGGGCGACGACTGCTCAAATTGATGGGCATGCCCTTTAAGAAATAACGCTGGAGGGCGAAATGGCAAAAACCTCAATGATTGTGAAATCGAAGCGCAAGCCCCGCTATAAGGTGCGGCAGCATAATCGCTGCAACGTCTGCGGGCGGCCTCGTGCTTACATGCGCAAATTTGGCCTGTGCCGTATTTGCTTCCGCGAACGCGCGTTACGCGGTGAGCTACCCGGTGTGACCAAGTCAAGCTGGTAGTCGCGAATATGTGAAAGGGTGTAAGGACGGAAGCGTCAAGAATGATGAATGATCGCGAGCACTCACGTTTCCTGTCCTTCGTGATTATGGAGGATTTCCATGAATATGACTGATCCTGTTGCGGATATGCTAACGCGCATCCGTAATGCGGTCGCAGCACGGCATACTCGCGTACTGATCCCGGCCTCGAAAATGAAGCTGGCTATTGCGCGTGTGCTGAAAGAAGAAGGCTACATCAAGGATATCGAGATCCTGAAGGATAACCCCCAGGGGACTATCCGCGTGACGCTGCGTTATGTTGATAAGAAACCGGTGTTGACACAATTAAAGCGTGTCAGCAAACCAGGACTTCGTGTCTATACAAAGAAGGCTAGTATCCCTCGCGTCCGTGGTGGACTGGGAGTAGCCATTCTTTCGACGCCCAGGGGTCTGATGACAGGTCATAACGCCTATCAACAGGGTCTGGGCGGCGAAGTCATCTGCTACGTTTGGTAGAAAGGCAGGTTTGACATGTCTCGTATTGGACGCGCTCCAATTCCCGTGCCGCCAAAAGTGCAGGTGAATTGGGACGATGGCAATCTCGTGTCCGTGAAAGGGCCGAAGGGGGAGCTATCGTATCAGATCGATCCTGAACTGTCTCTGAAGCTCGAGGATGGAACGTTGACCGTTAGTCGCCCATCCGACAGTAAGGAGCAAAAGGCGAAACACGGCCTCTATCGCTCTCTGGTCAACAATATGGTGGTCGGAGTAACGAATGGATATACAAAACAGTTAGAGATTCACGGGGTCGGGTATCGCGCCGCGAAGGTTGGCGAGAACCTGGTGATCCTGGTAGGCTATTCCCACCCGGTCGAAGTGCAGCCCCCAAAGGGCATTTCATTCACCGTGGATGGAGTTGATCCAGCCACCAAGGCGACGAAGATCAGTGTCCATGGCATTGATAAACAACTGGTGGGCGAGGTCGCCGCGAGCATCCGTCGTGTCCGTAAGCCGGAGCCCTATAAAGGTAAAGGCATTCGCTACGCGGGCGAGGCAATTCGCCGTAAAGCTGGTAAAGCTGGTAAAGTTGGCGGCAAGAAAAAGTAAGGACCGCGGAGATACTGAAAGAACAAGAACAGATGATTAAAAAATTCAATGCGAATAAGGCGCGGCTGCGGCGGCACCAGCGTATGCGAAATCATTTGGAAGGCTCACAAGAGCGCCCAAGGTTGTGCGTATTTCGCAGTGGTCAACATATCTACGCGCAAGTCATAGATGATACGACTGGTGTAACGCTTGTAGCCGCCTCATCGATCGATGAAAGCCTGCGTGATTTTAAGCCTGCTCCACCTCCATCTGCCGAGAGAACAAGGGAGGAAAAGGCGGAAGAAGAAGCGTCAGTGGAGATGGCTGCTGAAGTAGCTCCCACCAGGGGCAGAGGCGCAAGGGCCGAGAAGCCAGCGCAGAAAGCTACGGGCAAAGGTGGGCAACCCCAGAAAGGTGGCTCTTCTGGCAAAGGTGGCAAACCCTTCACACAGGTCAAGACCCTGCTTCCATCTGCACAAAAAAGCGCTGCGAAGACGCCTGTCGAGGCACTGGCCTCGATTGCACACAACCGCAAAGTAGCGACCGCTCGCGAGGTGGGTAAGCTAGTTGCCCAGCGTGCGAAAGAAAAGGGTATCAGCCGTGTTGTCTTTGACCGTGGAGGCTACACCTATCATGGACGCGTAGCTGCACTTGCAGAAGGTGCTCGTGAAGTAGGCCTGGATTTCTAAGGCTGCGAGGAGTAAGATGGCGAGAATAGATGCTTCAAAACTAAATCTGGAAGAAACGGTCGTTCAAGTAAGCCGCGTCTCCAAGGTGGTCAAGGGTGGACGGCGCTTTAGTATCCGGGCACTCGTGGTTGTTGGTGATCGCAATGGCTATGTCGGCAGCGGTCTTGGCAAGGCCAGCGAGTATACGGAAGCCATTCGTAAGGGCGTGGAAGACGCTAAGAAGAACCTGATGCAGGTGCCTCTTTCCGGGACGACCATTCCTTTCATGGTAACTACACGCTTTGGCGCCTCCGAAGTTATGCTCAAACCAGCGGCTCCTGGTACAGGAGTTATCGCCGGTGGAGCAGTACGTGCCGTGATGGAATCGGTGGGCGTGCGCGATATCTTGACCAAGACGCTTGGAAGCACGAATAAGTCGAACACCGTTCATGCCTGCTTGAAGGCCCTGCGCGAACTGCGCTCTCCTGAAGAAGAAGCGGCACGTCGCGGCAAGACCGTTGCTGAAGTCGTAGGTAGGAAGCGCGCTGAACAGATTGCTAGCGCGAATGCTTACGCGGCTGAGCAGGCTGCTGCTGCCCGCGCTGCCCGTGAAGAGGAAACGCGTGAACGAGAACGCCGTGGTGGAGAACGCCGTGGTGAACAGCGTGGCGGCGGTGGTGATCGACGTGGTGGCGGCGATCGACGTGGTGGTGGCGGCGACCAGCGAGCCGGAGATCGGCGGGGTAGTGGAGAACGCCGTGGTGGCGGCGGTGGTCGTAGATAGACGCCCGCCCATAGGAGTAAAGTGAAATGGCAACACTGCGAGTTAAATATATTAAGAGCTCAATTGGCTACCCGAAGGATCAAAAAGCGACAATCCAGGCACTTGGGTTTCGCAAGCTTCAGCAGACGGTTGAACATCAGGACACCCCTGCAATACGTGGCATGATCCAGAAGGTCATTCACCTGGTGCAGGTAGAGGAGACTGTCAGTGAAACTCTCTGATTTGCGACCAGCTCCTGGTTCGCACAAGGCAGAAAGACGTGTAGGCCGTGGACATGGCTCCGGTCGTGGTAAAACGGCGGGACGCGGTACAAAGGGACAGAAGGCGCGCACAGGTGGCCATATCCATCGTGCATTCGAAGGCGGCCAGACCCGCCTGGTGAAGCGCTTGCCGTTTGTACGTGGCCTGGGCAACAGCAATACGCCTTTCCGCAAAGAATATGCAATCATCAAAATAGCTGATCTTGTACGGTTTGATGCCGCTTCTCAAGTGACACCCGAGCAACTGGTCGAGCAAAAATTACTAACGCCTGCCCAGGGGCGGGGGCTGGTAAAAGTGCTTGGGAACGGTGAAGTAGATCGTGCTCTGACAGTACGTGCGCACAAGTTTTCGGCCAGTGCCCGCGCCAAGATCGAGGCCGCTGGGGGCACAGTGGAGATTATTCCGACGAAGGTCTATGAAAAGACTAAGAGGAGTAAAAACCAGGACGCGAAGGCGCCGGCTGGCCAGGCGCAGAGCACCAGGGAATAAACTTCCTGGTGCCTTCGTGGATTGGTTGTGTGCCATCGGCACTACATAAAGGAGGTTTACATGTGGGAACGACTGCGCAGTGTCTGGACGGTTCCCGATTTACGCAATAAGATTCTTTTCACACTGGGGATGTTGCTGATTTTCCGCGTCCTCGCTCATATTACTGTGCCCTTAACAGCCACTGAACAACAGAACCTATTGAAACTCTTCTCGGGGGGCGGAAATCAAAACCTGGGTCAATTGCTTGGTCTGCTGGATGTCTTTTCCGGTGGATCTTTGCAAACATTCTCCATTGTTGCGCTAGGGGTGTATCCGTATATTACCGCTACGATCGTGATGCAGTTGTTGCAGCCTATCATCCCGGCATTGCAGAACCTGTCTGCTCAGGGTGAGGCTGGTCGTCTGCGCTTCAGCCAGATCACCCGTCTCATAACCGTGCCGCTGGCCTTCTTGCAGGCGCTGGGACAGACAGCAATCTTCGTGCGCGCCGGCGTTCTCGATGCCAATACCTTCGGTCTCTTTGGCCCGAACTGGTTGGAGACCCTGTCTATTCTGCTCTCATTGACAGCTGGTACGATGATCCTTGTCTGGATTGGTGAATTAATCACCGAGAACGGTATCGGCAACGGCATCTCGCTGATCATCTTTGGTGGCATCGTCAGCCGTCTTCCTCAACTGTTCCGGGAGGGTTACCTGGCTGCTACCTCGACCGCGGGCAGCATTATCAGCGTGGTCGTTTTCTTGATCATCGGCCTGATAACGGTCGTTGGTATAGTCTACATTTACCAGGGGCAGCGGCGTATTCCCGTGCAGTACCCAACAAAGCGTATGGTGGGACGTGGCATGCTGGTTGGTTCTGCTCAGACAACGTACATTCCTATGCAGGTAAACAGTGCAGGTATGATCCCGCTCATCTTCGCACAGTCTATCCTGATCTTTCCGGCTGTACTCTCACAGTACCTGGTATCGAGTGATGTGAAATGGCTTTCAAATGCGGCTAACTGGGTTGGTCTCTACCTTGCCAATACCACGCTCTGGTACTACTGGGCCCTGTTCTTCTTGCTGGTGTTCGCTTTTACCTACTTCTATGCATATGTAGTATGGCAGCAGCAGAACATACCAGAGAACTTGCAGAAACAAGGAGCTTTCATTCCTGGCTACAGGCCGGGAGAGCCGACCAGCAGATACTTGTTGACCATCCTCAATCGTATCACGCTGGCGGGCGCTCTTTTCCTCGGCATTGTGGCAATTTTACCGTACTTTGCTAAGGTTGGAGGTAATCAGTTGTTAAGTGCAGCGGCACTACTGATTGTAGTTGGTGTCGTGCTGGATACGGTCCGGCAGCTTGAAGCTCAAATGGTCATGCGTAACTATTCGGGTTTTCTATCATAGCTAGGGATGCAGTCATTGCGCCCTTAGCATCACTGTGAATCGTTAAGGCGCAATGAAGCGTTTTGACGAGCTTCCATCGGAGGAGAGAGAAACGTGAATATTGTCCTGATTGGCGCGCAAGGTTCAGGGAAAGGGACGCAGGCAGAGAAACTAACCAGCTCTCTGGGTATTAGCCACGTTGCTAGTGGCGATATGTTTCGTAAAGCTTTTGATGAAAAAACGGAGTTGGGTGTAAAAGCTAAAGCCTATACTGATCGCGGTGAACTGGTTCCCGACGACATCACCGTGGCAATGGTCCTTAGCCGCATAAAAGAACCCGATTGCGCACGCGGTGTGTTGTTGGATGGATTTCCGCGGAATATTGCGCAAGCGCAGGCGTTGGATGAAGGATTAAAGGATATTGGACGGCAAATAGATGTGGCGATCTATCTGGACGTTCCAAGAGAGGAACTGCTGAAGAGACTCTCGGGGCGTTATATTTGCCGGGCCAACCAGCACGTTTACAATATATACGCTAACCCACCCAAGGTGCCGGGCGTGTGTGACCTGGATGGAAGTGAGTTGTACCAACGCTCCGACGACAAAGGAGAAGCGGTACAGAAACGCCTGGACATCTTTTTCAATGAGACCGTTCGCCTGCTCGACTATTATGGTTCGCAGGACAAGGTGATTGTTGTGAATGGAAACCGGGATATTGACCAGGTACATACAGATATCCTGAACCAGATCAACGCTTTTATGGAGAGAAAGAAAAAGGGGTAACGCAGGTAGAATAACGCGGAATACCTTCACGTGCAGTCTTTATTGAGAGAAACGATTATGGCGCCCATCATTAAGTCGAAGGAAGAACGAGAGAAAATACGCGAGACCGGCCGTATCGTCGCGGATGTGCTGGCGGAATTACGTACCGCCGTGCACCCGGGAATGCTTACCAGTGAACTTGATCGTATTGGGGCCGAGGCGTTGCAGCGGCGAGGAGCAAAATCAAGCTCTTTGGGCTATCATGGTTATCCGAAGTCGCTTTGTACGTCTATAAACGATGAAGTAGTCCATGGTATTCCTGGCGATCGCGTCTTAAAAGAAGGCGATATTGTCAGTATCGACTTTGCGGCTTCCTACAACGGTTGGCATGCAGATTCAGCTATCACTGTGCCGGTAGGGACGGTGTCACCTGAAGTGCAGCGACTGCTGAAGGTGACAGAAGACTCGCTCTACCGCGGCATCGCTGCGGCTCGTGCAGGAAATCGTACCACTGATATCAGTCGCTCGATTCAGCAGTACGTTGAGGCGGCTGGTTTCTCGGTCGTACGCCAGTATGGTGGACATGGTGTCGGTCGTAGTATGCACGAAGACCCCCAGGTCTTGAACTATATTGAGAAGGGATATCCAAGCTATACATTGAAGCCAGGCATGGTTATCGCCATCGAGCCCATGGTCATTATGGGTGCGAAAGAAACTCGTATCCTTGCTGATGACTGGACCGTGGCCACGGTCGATGGCAGCTACTCGGCACATTTTGAGCATACCGTGGCTATCACCGAAGGCGATGCGGAAATACTGACAATGCCCTGATGCGAACCGGACTAACAGACATTTGGAGATGATGCCTTCCCGTGAGCGGGCTTGAGAGCTGTCCTGCATGTCATCCTGAGCGCAGCGAAGGATCTCTACCGGACTAATTTCTCTCTCGACAGTAGTAGATATATGTGGTATAATTTGTAGTTGGCTGCAGCAGTGTCAACTGCTGCCATTTTATAGCTCTGGAAATCATCAACACAGTCCATCTCCACGATGGCTGGAGATCATCACAGACCAGCAATCATTAATCATTATGAACATGTGAACCTGTTTTGCAAAAGCGTGTCACGGCTGCCGCGTCCAATGCATCCTTGTAGGTTCGCAACCGGAAAAGAGCAACGTACGCCGATAGAGAAAGGAAACTATGCCAAAAAAGGATGAGATCGAAGTAGAGGGCAAAGTGATTGAGGCCCTTCCCAATGCCATGTTTAAGGTTGAAATTGACGAGCAACACCAGGTCCTGGCCGTCCTCTCAGGCCGCATTCGCATGAATTTTGTGCGCATTGTGCCAGGTGATAAGGTGAGAGTAGTATTATCACCGTATGATCTAACTCGAGGTCGCATAACATGGCGTGTAAGATCGTGAGTTGATACGTCTCCTCATTGTTCCTTTTTTATCGGTATCTTAGCCGCTCGTAACGAACAGCAAGAAACGTAGAAGCGAAGGCGTCAGGAGAGCTTTCCTGAAACCATGTCTTAAGTGTAATTTTTTCATCTAATCTATGAGGAGGGCAAGCCATGAAAGTGCGTGCCTCAGTAAAACCGCGTTGTGAGCACTGCAAAGTAATCCGTCGCAATCGTGTTGTGATGGTTATCTGTAGCAAAGATCCAAAGCATAAGCAGAGACAGGGCTAGGCGAACAGTGGAGGGGCAATCTCAGGTGGTTGCTAGCAGTACCAATAGGGAGCGCCCCTACATAATATGGAGGGAAACATGGCTAGAATCGCCGGCGTTGACATTCCACGCGATAAGCGCGTGGAGATTTCGCTGACGTACATCTACGGGATCGGCCTCACAACGAGCAAGAAGATCCTGGAGCGAACGCGCATTAACCCGGATACGCGGGTCAAAAACCTGACCGAAGAAGAGGTCAACCGTCTACGCGAAGTGATCGACCGCGAATATAAAGTCGAGGGAGATCTGCGCCGCGAAGTGGACATGAACATCAAAAGGCTGATTGAGATCGGCTGTTATCGTGGTATGCGGCATCGCCGTAACCTTCCGGTTCGTGGTCAACGTACTCGCACGAATGCACGTACGCGACGCGGACCAAAGAGAACTGTAGCTGGTAAGAAAAAAGCCGTAGCTAAGAAGTAACGCCGGGGAGGAATTGCAAGAAGAATGGCAGCTGGAGACAAAAAGAAACCGACAGGCAAACCAAGGCGGCGTGAACGCAAATCCATTCCGCGTGGGCAGGCCCATATTCAAGCAACATTTAATAATACAATTGTGACCTTGACCGACCCCAATGGTAACGTTATCTCGTGGGGTAGTGCTGGTGGACAGGGATTTAAAGGCTCCCGTAAGAGCACTCCTTATGCCGCGCAGGTCACTGCTGAATCAGCAGCTCGTAAGGCGATGGAACACGGCCTACGCCAGATAGAAGTCTTTGTGAAAGGCCCTGGCTCCGGTCGCGAGGCGGCAATTCGTTCTCTACAGAACGCTGGCCTCTCCGTCACTTCGATTATCGATGTAACACCTATTCCGCACAATGGATGCCGCCCGCCCAAGCGGCGGCGTGTGTAACTCGCGCTGTGCGTATTAAGGAGGATATAACTGAATGGCACGTTATACCGGCCCCGTCTGCAAACTCTGTAGACGTGAGGGGGTAAAACTGTTTCTTAAAGGCGACAAGTGCATGACAAAATGCACGCTCGAACGTCGCAATACTCGACCAGGACAACACGGCACTAGCCGTCCGCGCAAGGCATCTGGCTATGCGCTGCAATTGCGCGAGAAACAAAAAGTTCGCCGCACTTACGGCGTTCTAGAGCGCCAATTCAAAAAGCACTTCAATACCGCGGCTCGTCGCCCTGGCAAGACCAGCGAGAATCTGCTGCAGGTACTGGAAATGCGCCTGGATAACCTCGTGTATCGCCTCGGCTTCGCGGACTCTCGTGCTCAGGCTCGCCAGCTCGTGAACCATGGGCATTTCGCCGTCAATGGCCGCAAGACCGATATTCCTTCGTTTATTGCCAAGCCAAACGATGTGATCTCTGTGCGTGAACGCGCAAAAGGACTGGAATACTTCAAGGTCCGGGCGTTATTGCTCGCACAGAAGGGGGTGCCTGCCTGGCTTAGTTTGAATATTGATGAAATGAGTGGCCGTGTCTTGACACTGCCGTCACGAACCGATCTTGAACTGCCCTTTGAAGAGCAGATGGTGGTTGAACTTTATCAGCGCTAATCGTACGTTGAGTCGGCGGATGGGAACATGCCTTCACGGTCCCCATGGGGCCGCAACAGGGCAAAACTCTTGGACTACCAAAGTTTCTGTTTACGAGTTTCGATGGTAGAAAAAGAAAGGCAGGTTTGAACCTTGCAAGATAGTATTACTCTGCCTCGCATAAAAAATACAAAAACACAGGATAATTATGCGAGCTATGATATTGAGCCTTTAGAGGCGGGATATGGGGTAACCCTGGGCAACTCGCTGCGACGTGTGTTGCTCTCTTCCCTACCAGGCGCAGCGGTAACCTCTGTACGGATTGAAGGCGTACAGCACGAGTTTCAAGACATCCAGGGTGTGATGGAAGATGTCACTGATATCGTGTTGAACGTTAAAAAACTGCGCCTGCGCTCCTTCTCGGATCATCCGGTGTCGATGCGACTGGAGGTCGGCGGGGAGCGTGAAGTTACTGCAGCCGATATTATGGCTCCCAGTACAGTAGAGATTGTCAATCCCGATCTCCATATAGCGACACTTGATAATGATAATGCCCGCCTCGAGATGGAACTGGTTGTTGAGGCCGGCCGAGGCTATGTTCCCGCCGATTCGAAAGAGGATCAGCCCATAGGGGTGATCCCTGTCGACGCCATTTATACACCGGTACAGAATGTGAATTACACGGTGGAACATACACGCGTGGGGCAAATAACCAATTTTGATAAAGTTATTCTTGAAATCACGACGGATGGAACGATCACGCCCGATGAAGCTCTGCGGCAGAGCGCGGATATCCTGGTACGCCATTTCACCCAGCTTTCCAATTACCGCGCCGTTCTGACTGAGCCGGAGAAGGCGCCATTAAGTAGCTTGCCAATACCACAAAAGATTTACGATACACCAATTGAAGAACTTGATCTCTCGGTACGTGCCTATAACTGTCTCAAACGCAGCAATATCACGAAGGTCGGTCAAGTGCTTTCGATGAACGAAGAAGATCTGCTGGGTGTGCGTAACTTTGGCGAAAAGAGCTTACAGGAATTGCGCGAGCGACTGCTGGCGCGTAACTTCCTGCCGAATCCGCGTACCAGCACTGTTGGAGCCGATATGGACGGCGATCACGAAATGGAGGACTAAGGTGAGGCACCGAGTTGCCGGTAACCGTATGAGTATGCCTGAGCCACGCCGCCGTTCAGCACGCCGGAACATGATGGCAGGTCTCATTCGGTACGATAGAATACAGACTACGGAGTCGCGTGCGCGTGCCATCCGTGGCGAGGTTGAAAAACTGATAGATACAGCTGTGAAGGGGCGCCAGGCGGCCCGGCAGCACCTGTATTCAGTCGTCTCCGACGAGGACAAGGCCCAACAAATCCTGGCTTTTGCTCGTCGTGGCCGCTACAGCCTCGATAAGAGAGTAGACTCAAACGAAGAGCGAGCCGATCTCGGTAAGCCGCCCTTAACCGATCAAGGCCGCAAGTTCCTGGAGAACAAGTACAAGGGAAGGCACGACGAACTGTTGCGCATCATCTCTAACGAAGATGAGGCTGAGCGGGCGCTTGAGGCCGCGTACGAGTCGATGGTGATCGAATTGCGTGCCCGCCGCCATATCCTCAGCGCATTGCCGGACGAACTGGTCGTCAAAAAGATGTTCGAGGAACTGGCACCGCGCTATGAAGGTCGCCCTGGCGGCTACACGCGCATTACGAAACTGGGTAAACGTAAAGGTGACGCGGCCGATATGGCCCAGATCGCCCTGGTGTAGGAACCCGATCATGCTCTTTAACCATTGAATCTGGTCATCCATGTTGGCCGATCATGAGGTTTCACAACATAACCCGGCCATCCACGATGTGGGTCCTCCACTCACTGTAGGTGCCGATTTATCGCGCACATCGCCGATTGATCGGCCCTGCGTGGATGTTCCAATATCCGGATGATTTTGTGAAACCTTATGATCGGCCCTCGGTGGATGACCCGCTATCCAGATGCAAAAGGTAAAAAGCATGATCGCGTCCCTATCTACATTAAAATGATGAATATTGCGTGTGGTATTGAGTATGATGGTACCGATTTTCACGGTTTTCAACGCCAGCCCGAGAGCCATGGGCAGACGGTGCAGGGAGTATTAGAGGCAGCCATTGCCAGTATCTCTCAGGAAAATCCTGTCGTAAATGGCGCGGGGCGAACAGACGCTGGTGTGCATGCGCGTGGGCAGGTGATCCATTTTCGCACAGCCTTCCATTTATCGTCGGAAACCTGGCAGCGCGCGTTGAATGCCGTCTTACCCAATACAATAGCGGTACGCTGGGCGAGAATAGTTCCAGAAAGCTTTCACGCCCGTTTTAGCGCCGTGAGCCGCTCCTATCGCTATTCCATCTGGAACGATTTCGCACCGACGGCATTGTTAGCGCGTTACAGCTATTATCGCCCACAGGCGTTGGATGTTGACCTGATGAACGAAGCGTGCCACCTGTTGTTGGGGCGCAAAGACTTTGGAGCGTTTGGACGGAGTCCCGACGAGACCAATCCAGGAAAAAAGGGGCAACATTCCTGTATTCGTAATATGTTACAAGCATGCTGCATCCGTGAAGATGCGCGGGCGAAAGCACTTATCTATTGTGATTTTACTGCGGACGCCTTCTTGACAGGGATGGTGCGCAGAACCGTCGGGACATTGTTGCTGGTAGGGCAGAAACAGCTCAGCCTTGCCGAATTTGCCGCCATTGTGCAAAATGCGGATAAGACGCACCCTGGTTCAGCGGTCCCACCACATGGGCTGTGCCTGGTACGGGTTGATTATCCTGAAGAATTTGGAGTATCAAACAATGATGAAGACATATAGCGCCAAAGCCGCTGATCTGGACCCCAAATGGTATATTATCGACGCAGAGGGTCAGGTCCTGGGTCGCCTGGCATCGCAGATCGCGCAGATTCTGCGCGGCAAGCATAAACCAACGTTTACCCCACATCTCCAAAGCGGAGATTTCGTGATCGTCATCAATGCAGAAAAGATTGCTGTCACGGGCAGGCGTTTGGATCAGAAAGTCTATTATCGCCATAGCCAGTATCCTGGTGGTTTGAAGAAGACGACGCTGCGTCAAACACTTGAGGGCAGGTTCCCTGAGCGCGCACTGGAGCACGCGGTACGGGGTATGGTTATGCATAATCGCCTCGGTGCGGATATTATGTCCCACCTGAAAATCTATGCTGGCCCGACGCATCCGCACCAGGCTCAGAAACCTATTCCCTGGACAGGCCCGCAGTCATTGCTAAAGCAGCCCACTGGGACTGCCGAGGCTAAGTAAACAAGAAAGAGGAGAACCTACCTTGGCAGATACCATCAAAGGTGAGTATTACTACGGTATGGGACGTCGCAAGACGGCTGTAGCCCGCGTGCGCCTGTACCCCAATGGTGATGGCAGTATAACCGTCAACGGGAAAAGTGCCCAGGCCTATTTTGGCACTCGTGAAACCCCGGTTGCCACAATGAATGCCCCGTTGCGTTTGCTTGATCTGGGCAACGTCTATACCATCACGGTTCGTGTTATTGGTGGTGGCACCAGTGGACAGACGGGCGCTATTCGTCACGCGGTTGCTCGTGCTCTCGTGCGCGTAAATCCTGAATGGAAGTCGACCCTGCGCAGAGCTGGCTACCTCACTCGCGACCCTCGTATGAAGGAGCGCAAGAAGCCCGGCTTGAAGCGTGCCCGTAAGGCGCCACAATACACAAAACGCTAATAGCCCTCATCC
>VBHS01000022.1 GCA_005881295.1 Chloroflexota bacterium | reverse complement strand
AACGTGCCAATTCAATTTCTGTATCCATATCAGCGAGTTTGAACTGAATGGCCTGGAATTTGCTGATGGGTTGCCCAAACTGTTTGCGCTCTTTGGCGTAGCTCAAGGCTTCATCGAGGCATGCCTGGGCAAGGCCAACCGAGAGGGCGGCGATAGCGATACGGCCAGCATCAAGTGTTTGCATGAATTGCTTAAAACCGTCTCCGCGCTGGCCAAGGATATCGTGCTCGGGGATGGCACAGTCTTCAAAGGTGAGGGGACGCGTATCTGAGGCTTTCCAGCCCATTTTTTTGTAGGGACTGCCAATGATATAGCCAGGGGTGTTCTTTGGCACGATGATATTGGTGATCTCTTTATGCCCATCGGGCCGCATCCCGGTGACGGCTGTGATGGTGACCCCGCCAGTCATATCGGTACCGGCGTTGGTGATGAAGGCTTTGGAGCCATTTATGTGCCAGAAGCCATTTTGTAGCACGGCTCGCGTCTGCGTGCCTCCTGAGTCGGAACCTGCCTCAGGTTCAGTCAAACCGAAAGACCACAATTGCTCACCTCTTGCCAGGGGTGCCAGGAAGCGCTCTTTTTGTTCATCGCTCCCGTAGTGGAAGAAAGGACTTGCCCCCAGAGAAGTGTGCGCTTCCATGGTGATACCTACGGAGACATCGCCACGCGATATCTCTTCAATGGCCAGGCAGTAGGATAGGAAGTCCGCACCGGCACCGCCATATTCTTCTGGAAAAGGGAGGCCCAGCAGCCCAAGCTCTGCCATTTTGTGAATCAGTTGATAGGGAAAGGCTCCTGTTCGATCCATGTCTTCGGCAATTGGTTTGATTTCCTGCTCCGCAAATTCTCGGCAGGTGTCCCGAATTGCTAATTGCTCTTCATTGAGCGAGAAGTCCATATAGTTATGCTCTCTTTCTGTAGCATTCACCATCTTCGATAGTCGATTCAAACACCATTATACGAGATTGAAGCAAGGGAGAAGCAATGATAATCGAGGGTCGAGCAACCATGCATGATTGGCTCGACCCTCAAAATGATGTGTTTTGATGAATTGTGACTATAAGAGAGTCTCGGTCTCGCTCTCATAGGCGCTGCTTTGCAATGTGGTGGCTCCTACGCCTTTGCGAAGCATAGGAACTTTGTCGAGGGCTTCCCACGGGGCGTCGATGTCGGTACGACCGAAATGACCAAAAGCAGCTGTTGGTTGGTAAATGGGGCGGCGGAGATTTAAGGCCTGGATGATAGCTGCAGGTCGCAGGTCGAAATGTTCGTTTATCAAGCGCAAAATCTCTTCGTCGGAGACTTTCCCTGTGCCAAATGTTTCGACAAAAATGGATAACGGGCGAGCCACGCCGATGGCGTAGGCTACCTGCAGTTCCAGGCGGTCGGCCAATCCTGCTGCCACGATGTTCTTGGCGATGTGCCGTACGGCATACGCCGCGGAACGATCAACTTTTGTCGGATCCTTGCCACTGAAGGCGCCACCGCCGTGACGCGCCATACCACCATAGGTATCTACAATGATTTTACGGCCTGTAAGGCCGGCATCGCCCATAGGTCCACCTGTGACGAAGCGACCCGTGGGGTTGACGAGATATTTTGTGGAGCTATCAAGCAGGTGAGCAGGAACAATAGGCTTGATAATGTGCTCGATGACATCCAGGCGAATTTGTTCCTGGTCGATGTAGTCAGCGTGTTGCGTCGAGATAACGACGGTATCGACACGCACCGGGCGGCCATATTCATACTGGACGGTGACCTGGCTCTTACCGTCTGGCCGCAGATAAGCCATGGGACCAGTCCCATTCCATGATTTACGCCGAACCTGAGAGAGTTGCCGGGTGAGTTTGTGGGCAAGGCTGATAGTTAAGGGCATATATTCAGGGGTTTCGTTACAGGCAAAGCCAATCATCATTCCCTGGTCACCAGCGCCAATTTGCTCTAACTCATCATCAGTAAGCATAGTAGTGCCGCTCTTCACCTCTACCGAGCGACTGACACCCAGATCTATGTCGGGAGATTGTTTGCCTATCGAGGTAACAACGCCACAGGTACGATAATCAAAGCCATAGTCAGCGTTGATATAGCCTACCTGCTCGATAGTTTTGCGGACAACGGCCGGCATATCAATCCAGGCAGAAGTGGTAATTTCGCCCGCGACAAGCACCAGCCCGGTAGTTGTTGCCGTCTCGCAAGCGACACGAGCCAGGGGGTCTTGCGCTAGAATAGCATCGAGCACGCCATCCGAGATCTGGTCACAGAGTTTATCGGGATGGCCCTCGGTCACCGATTCGCTAGTGAAAAAGGCTTTTGGGCTCTTCATAAAATTGCTCAACGATGGTTTCCTCCTTATGAAACATGAAAAAAAGGTAGTATCTTCACTTTAATGAAATACTCAAAGGGTCTAAGATACAAAAAACCCCTGAGATTCAGGGGTTTAAGAGTTGTTTGCTTATTCCCCTCATCTTGCGGATTGTTCCGCCGGAATTGGCACCCTTCCCGCGAATAATTACGCAGGGGGGTTGTCGGGTTTCATCGGGCCGTCTCCCTCCACCTCTCTTGATGAGAGCAGTTATTACTGCACATGTTCAATTGTATAAGAGCTTCTGTGTACTAGTATTAGTATACTAAGCCAATTATGCAATGTCAAGAATACTAGGTGCCGGATTCCCATGAATTCAGGTACTTGTCTTGTTCAGGCGTGAGTTTGTCGATACGAACACCCATAGCATACAGCTTGAGGCGAGCAATTTCTTTATCCAGTGCGGTCGGCAAAGTGTAGACTTGTGGCTGCATTTCTTTGGCATGGCTGAGCATATATTCGGAACCGAGCACCTGATTGGCAAAGCTCATATCCATCACACTGGCAGGATGGCCTTCGGCGGCCGAGAGATTGACGAGGCGCCCTTCAGCTAAGAGGTGAACGCGACGTCCATCGGTATAGGTGTACTCATCGACGAAATCACGCACATGGCGCTTGCCGCCTGTAGCAAGTTTTTCCAAGGCGGGTATGTTTATCTCGTCATTGAAGTGACCGGAGTTCGCTATCAAGGCGCCATCCTTCATAAGAACCAGGTGGCGTTCATCTATGACATTCACATTCCCGGTCACCGTGACGAAAATATCGCCGATAGCAGCGGCCTCGATACTGGGCATAACACGGTATCCATCCATCAATGCTTCCAATGCCTTCGTAGGATCAACTTCGCAGATGATGACATTGGCACCCATACCATGGGCGCGAGAGGCGACACCACGGCCACACCAGCCATAACCGAAAACGACGAATGTGCGGCCAGCGAGGAGAATATTGGTTGAGCGTATAATAGCATCAAGCGAACTCTGCCCGGTGCCATACCGATTATCAAACATATGTTTGGTATCTGAATCGTTGACAGCGAGCACTGGGAAGCGCAGCACACCTTGTTTCTCCATGCTTTTCAGCCGAATGACGCCGGTTGTCGTCTCTTCCATACCTCCGATAATGTCGGGAATAAGTTCGGTACGCGTGGTATGAATGGTCGAAACCAGGTCACAGCCATCGTCCATGGTCATGTTGGGCTTGTGATCAAGGACGGCATTGATATGGTTATAGTAGGTCTGCTCATCCTCGCCTTTAATGGCATAGGTAGGAATACCGTACTCACTGACCAGGGCGGCTGCGACATCGTCCTGTGTCGAAAGAGGATTGGAGGCGCAGAGCACGAGGTCGGCGCCTCCTGCTTTGAGGGTAATCGCAAGGTTTGCTGTCTCTGTAGTGATATGGAGGCAGCCAGACATGCGTACTCCCTTGAGAGGCAGATCTTTCGCAAAACGCTCCCGGAGAAGCCGTAAGACTGGCATATCTTTTGCAGCCCACTCAATACGACCCTTCCCACGTGCAGCCAATGAGATGTCTTTCACATCTCCACGAATTGATGTAGTCATAAAATGATCATTTCCTTTATCTGGGAGCAAGAGATTGCATCCCCATACTATTTCGCCAACGAGGGTCAAAATGTGAACAATCAACCAGGGCATGATAGCGCGTGACGATATCATCCATCGTCAGGGTGCGCAAACGGCCGATACTGAAGTCTTCACAGACAAACGAGCCAATGATATTGCCGTGTACGACAGCACACTTGATATCTTCAATTGAGTAGCGGCCATCCAGGTCAGGTTGAACGGTTGACAAGTAGCCCAGGAAACCACCCGCGAAGGCATCACCCGCGCCAGTGGGATCGATAACCTCCTCGAGCGGATAGGATGGCGCGCTAAAGTAGGTACCATCTGCGCCAAAGAGCAAAGCGCCGTAACTCCCCTGCTTCACAATGACGTATTTCAAACCCATAGTCAGGAGTTGACGTACACCTACGACAATACTGGCCTGCCCGGTATACTGCCGAACCTCTTCTTCACTCATCAAGAGGATATCGACACGTTTGATGACTTCAGTCAACTGCGCTCGTGTTGTCATGATCCACAATTCCATCGTATCAAGGACTGTCAAACAGGCGCCGGGCATCTGCTCAAGGACTTCCATCTGCAATTCTGGTTGTATATTTGCCAGGAACAGCAGCGGGAGGCGCCGATATTCTTCCGGAATATCGGCGTGGAATCCCGCGTAGACACCAAGCTGTGTATCCAGGGTATCACGAGCGTTCATATCCATATGATAGCGCGCTACCCAACGAAACGTCTTACCTTCTTGCACCTGGAGGCCAGCGAGGTTGACTGGACGGCTGCGCCAAAAATCCAGGTGTTCGCGCGGAAAGTCACTCCCGACGACCGCGACAAGGTTGACTTGATTATAAAGCGAGGCAGCAGTGGAAAAATAAGACGCGGCCCCCCCGAGGGCTTCTTCTTTCCTGGCAAACGGTGTCTCCACGGTATCCAGGGCTACAGAACCAACAACCAACATGGACAACTCTTCCATCACCTCCATGGTAAACATTCTTTAGACAGGGAAAACGCCTCTCAATCACTATTTAAGAAGCAGCCGGTGAAGTGTTATTCACAACTCTCCGCGATAAATTGTATAACAAAATCGATCACACCGGTGTAGATTCGGCCAGATGCTCGATAACGCCATCAAGAAAGGCCAGGGTGTTGCCAAATTTCAACTGGGCCATTTCACGAGCGGGCGCGGTATTCAGTGATTGGTAAAGTTCCACAAAGCGTTCCTCGATATGCCGAAGGATGGCGACGAGCACATCACCGGTTACGGCACGATCAGGATAGCGAGCACCAAACTCAATCAACGATGTCACGACGGCTAGGCCGCTTAGTCGACCAAGTTTATCGGCATCATAGAGAATACGCCCCTCTATTGGGACGCTTTCGCGTTCTTCGGGGGCATAAGCGGTAGTATGAGCAAATATGGCCTGCTCTACTTTTTTGACACGTTCAGCTGAAATATTGAGGCCATTTAAAAACTCAACAGCCATTTCAGCGGATTCGAGTTGATGCTCATGGAAGCCATGTGCAACGGTAGAAATGTCATGTAGATAGGCAGCGATGATCAGCGCATCAAGGTCAATTGCCTGCCGTGGCTTGTCATTGCCTTTTTCTTCCTCCCGTCCATCCAATTCCAGTGCGAGCATTTTACAATTCGCGACTACGGCGCTCACGTAGTGGAAGCGTTCTTTGCCCAGGACACTTTCCGCGTGTTGCGCGACGATTGACACTACTCCTGTCTCCATTTCTCTTCAGCCTGCTTCCTCATTAGTTATGACACCGTGAATCCATAATTACACGGCGCAATCCCTCTTCATAAGGCGAATGGATGATACCTCGTTCGGTGATAATGGCAGTAATATAGGCGTGCGGGGTGACATCAAAAGCGGGGTTGGCCGCCCGTATGCCAGCCGGGGCAATGGCTATACCACGCACGCTGGTCACCTCCTCGAGGTTGCGTTGCTCTATAGGAATATATTCGCCCGATGGTATATCGAGGTCAATTGTAGAAGATGGGGCAGCAACATAGAACGGTATCTGGTGAGCATGCGCAAGTACCGCAACACTGTATGTGCCGATTTTGTTTGCAACATCACCGTTGGCAGCTACACGATCCGCACCAACAAAAACGGCTTTAATGCTGCCAAGGCGCATAAAATGCCCAACCATACTGTCAGTAATCAAAGTGAGGGGAATACCCTCCTGTTGCAGCTCCCATGTGGTCAAACGGGCGCCTTGAAGGACGGGGCGAGTCTCATCAACGAAGACGTGAATGCGTTTACCCGCTTTGTGCGCCACATATATTGGAGCCAGGGCAGTTCCCCAACCAGCAGTGGCCAGTGCACCCGCATTACAATGGGTCAGAAGCGTATCGCCATCAGCAATCAACTCCGCGCCATAATTACCCATAGCCATACAGGCATCAAAATCTTCATCAGCAATTGACTGGGCCTCCGCTTGCAAAAGGTGCGCTAAGTCTTGCAGGGAAGCATGATTATCGATTGCGACGTCAGCACAGAGCAGCATACGTTCGATAGCCCAGAAGAGATTAACAGCCGTGGGACGCGTCTCACTGAGCAATTCACCCACGGCGTGCACATGTTGCTGTGCTGCGCTAAGTGAGAGTGAGCCGTCCTGTTCCTGGATCAAACGGCGGATGGAGAGTGCAAGACCAAAAGCAGCCGTCACACCGATAGCAGGCGCTCCACGTACTTTCAAGGCCCTGATAGCGTCTGCAACCTCTTGTTCATGTTTGAGCCTGAGATAGACGACTTCCTGGGGAAGGAGTGATTGGTCCAGCAGGCAGACGATCGCCCCAGAGGCGTCATCCTCCCACCAGACGGTGCGAACGCCTTGCGTTTGCTTATTATTGGACACGATCCAGGCATCTCCTTCATAAAATACGTGAATGTGAACGAACGGGTTCTGGTGTATAGTACCATAAGAGTGTGTGAGGGGGCAAACAGATGGGACTTTGCATCCTACAAAGGACACTTGCTTCTTCGCTTCCTTGCTATTTTGCCCAATAGTACTAACCAAAGGGGCTGACAATCCAAGGATGGTGAAAAAATATGCTACCATGGTATTCAACGTAGCAGGCGAATAGAGATTAGCGGAGTGTTCGCCATGTTACTGAAAGCGTTGGTTGTCCGTTCCACTACACAGAAGGATGAAAGCCTTTCCGACACAGCAGGAAGATTGCTCTCAAGCCTGCACTTCTCGGAGATGAGCTCCTATCGCTTGCATGGAACGGACAAGATGATAGCTGTAGCCATCGAAGGGATTGTAGCGCATGGCCAGGGTGGAAACCAAGGAAAGTACTTGGTCCTTTGACCAGATTTACGACGAATATAAGACACCGATCTACAATTATGTTTATCACCTGGTAGGGGATCGCGAACAGGCGGACGACTTAACTCAAGATACCTTTTTGAAGGCGTTCCGGGCGTTACCTAAAATGGACGCGAGCTTGAAATTGTCGGCCTGGCTCTACCGTATCGCGACAAATACAGCGTATGATGCGCTGCGCCGCAGAAAATTGATCGCGTGGCTGCCCTGGCAGGACCTTGATCATGAACCAGCAGATGTTGAAAGCGCAGATCCCCAGGAAATATATGGAACGACAGAACTTGTACGGGCGGCTCTGCGACGCATGCCGCAACAATACCGGGCGGCTCTGTTGTTATATACCCAGGAAGGCTTCTCTTACAGCGAGATCGCCAAGACATTGAACATTGCGGAGAGCGGTGTCAAAATGTACTTATCTCGCGCGCGTCAATCTTTTAGAGAGCATTATCGGTCCCTGGAACAAGGAGGCACAAAATGAACTGCGAGCAGGTCGAGGAGCTACTCAGTGTCTACCTTGACGACTCGTTCGCAGTGGGGGAAACAGCAGAGACTGCATTAGAACTACAGCATGACATTGCGGCACACCTGCAAGATTGTGCCCGCTGCAGCACTACCCTTGCCGATTTTCGTCGTTTTGATACTCTACTGGCACAAATGCCGCACATCAGCCCCAGCCCGGCTTTACGCGAAAAAATCTTCACCTCCCCCGAGTACTTTGAACTCTCAGGTATTGATAACTATAAACACAGGAGCATTGGCAGGGATCATACCATCCCCAATAAAACCCTACGACGTGATACGGCGGGTCGTCCAAAGTTAGTGGCACTGCCTGGAGGACGCCGTGTATCTCCAACATCCTCGACAGAAACACCAACATCGCTACAGCCGAAGGCTCGAAGGCACGGAGGAAGTTGGGGATTACGTATCATGCAGACTGCAATCGCTGCTACCCTCCTCCTAACGTTGGGAGTAGGTAGTTTGATTGGTTGGAAACTGTGGACGCAAAACGTTCATCCAGCCGTGAGCAGTTCCACTATTACACCTCCTGCAGCACCTGCTCCTGGTGGGCCGCTCTCCGCAGGAATTTACTATGTCTTCCTAAGAGATGGCTCATTATGGAGTACACCGGCTGATGGCAGTTCAAAAGCTGAGCGGCTGACACCTAAGAGTGTTACGGTAGCAGACAGCTGGGTAGTCAGCCCACCCCTACCAGGGCGCTCGGCAGGTGACAAACTGGCCTATATCGACCTGCAACATGCATTTGTACATACGCTTCGTAGTGACGGACAAAGTGACACTGTTGTTCCCCAACCACTCCTGAAGGCTGGCATAGCCCCTTCATCATTATGGGATACTAGCACAGGAGAAGCTATTTTAGATAGCCTCGCATGGTCAAAAGATGGAGGTATGCTAGCCTTCGTAGCTGATCCTACAGGTGCAAATACAACAAACCTCTATATCCTATCGACGGACACGGGAAGCGTTCAGTTGGTACCACTTCCTATCAAGGGCAGTGTTTCTCAACCTGTCTGGTCCCCCGATGGAAAACGTATTGCATTTGCAGTAAGCCATAATGGGGTAGTGACCATACTTGACTATAATACTCAGAATCATGGGCTGTTGAACATCACTAATAACGTCAACGTCCAGGGAAGAGCCAATGATACGCTGCTGAATCTTGACTGGTCACCTGATGTAAACGCTCCAGCGATAACCTGGAGTGTGGGATCCATTGGACACGTGCACAGCCTCTGGGTGCGTCATGTGGGCAATGGCGGCATTGCATCCCCGCAAGAGCTTTCTCAAGGGGATTATGTGCAGGCGATCTATAGCCGCACTGCCCGCAACGGTACAGGTGGCTGGTTATTTGTGACCTCGTACCTTGGCCGGGCAGCTAACCTGGTAAGTATCGATCTGATACCTGGAACGATCCCTACTATTTTAACGAGGGGGAAACAGGTCAATTTTGCTCAGTGGTCACCGGATGGCACATATGTCGACTATCTCGATAGTATCTCATCGGGTGTAGGAACGCTTCATATCGTGAACGTGAACACGGCTACTGATATGCTTGTTGCCACAGGAGTAACAAACGAACCAACGCCGGCGTGGTCGGCGGATGACCAGCAACTGGTGTATAGTACAGGTCAACAGTCCGTTATCGTTGACGTACAAGGAAGCCTAACATTACATCCTCTCAAGATACATGGGCTCGCCTCTTTCTTTAGCTGGTCTGTTTCTTCACCGCATCAGCTTGTTATTGCATTGAATGATGAGCAAACAGGAGTTTACCTGGTAGACACACAGCGCAACTCAGCGCTGCAACTGGATCAACAAGCTCTTGATAGCCCGATTTTCTGGACGGAAATTCCTTGAGTGCGGCCACAGTACATGCCTGATTTATTGCATTCAGGCTCCCTTTTCAGGTAATCTATTCTGTAGATCTGCTTACCAGCAAAAAACAGGAGTTTCATTCCATGCTTAGAGGCGAGAAGGTTTTTTTACGTGCCTTCAAACGTGAGGATTTACAACGTCAGTGGACGTTTAACAACGATATAGAAATGGAGGTCATGGGCGGCGGTGACCCGCCAGAACCACAGGCGCTGGAGCGATTAGAAGCAGAGTTTGATGAACAAATACGCAAGGGTGGACGTGATGGCCCGAATTTCGCGATAGAGGCCGACGGGAAGTATATAGGCATGTGCGGGCTGTTTCACTTCGACAAGGTCGCACATACCTGTGAAATGGGGATAGGCATCGGTGACAAGGCGTATTGGGGGCATGGTTACGGACGTGACGCTGTACGTGTGCTACTCGATTATGCATTCCGCCAGCGCAATCTGCACAAAGTCTGGTTGAGAGTCAACGCAAACAATGAACGGGCAATCCGCTCATATCGTGCATGTGGATTTGTAGAGGAGGGGCGATTGCGCAAGCACGTGTGGAGTAATGGCCAATACGTAGATTCTGTGTACATGGGCATTTTGAGCGATGAATGGGCCGCAGCGCAGAATACAAGAAGCCAGGGAGGATGAGGCGAAAAGTTACGTAAATAGAGAAAAATTCTCAATGAACTTGCCTTTTTTACACATTTTGTTGTTGCTGAGAAAATTGCTCCTAAAAGTGATATCAATTTGTCCAATTGTACGTTATAATACATAGGCCTAGGATGGAAGGCGGGATGTCCGTGAGCAAGCAGATCCACCTCGACGAGCAGCTTGTAGCGTTCATCTGGATTTACGTGCAACCTTTTCCCCATGGGGTTTGCACGCGCACCTCTTAGAGTCTCACGTTGCTTCTAGCATGCGTGCGGTAGGGGTAGGACGAGTTGGCACCCCGTCCTACCCTTACTTTTATCTTGCGAGAAAGGTTCGCATGAGGTTCAAAGTGCGATCATTGGGGGGAAAACTCATAATTGTTGCAGCACTAACGCTTTTGCTGTGCATGATAATTTTTTCAGCTTTGTCCTGGGGCTTGCTGAAATATCTTTCCGAGCATGAAGCAAGAAGTGATGCCACTTTACACCTCTCATATCTTAAGAAGGCATACCAGGCAGAATCTGTCACGCTGATACAAGATTTAAATCAGGTCGCACGGAGTAGCGACCTGATTTCCACGCTATCTCAGCCCCCATCAGCGCTATCGAAGCAACACCTGAAAGATGTGCTGGCACATGTGCCAGCACAATACCATGTCTTCCTGGTTACACTTGATGTGGTTGCTAAGGATCACCACATCGTGGGCCAATTGGAAGATGTACAACCTTCAACGGATAGCCCTGCTGCTGCAGAGATAACCTCGTTAGAGCAGGCATTGGATGGACATACTGTCACAACTTTACAATTAATTCCAGCACCTTCCAGTTCTCCACCTATCTGGGTATTACGTGTTACTGTACCAATCCTGGGCCGAGCAAACACACCAATTGGTGTACTGACCGCAACACAAGCTATTGATGATGATTTCGCACTTAGCCTGGAACAAAAGACGGGGTTCAAAGTGGTCTTGTGCCAGGGAACACACATACTTGGATCATCTATGAGGGAGAGTTCCCTGAACCAGTTCTTGTCAGGGAACGCTCTTTGTACGATTGATAAAGTCAATGTGATAGATGGACCACAACATTTTCTGGCTCTTGCAAATTCTGCTCAAACAACAAATCAATTAATGTCTTCACCATCACTGGTGATGGTGGATGTTGAACCGCTTTACACTTTGAACGCTCATACCGGACGCTACGTACAGATCCTGCTGGCAAGCGGAATCTTCGTGTTTGCGCTTGGGGTCATAGCCTACACAATTATTACCCGCATATTCTTTATTCGCCCTCTTCGGAGTATTCAAGTGCGCGCGAGATCTCTGGTAGCAGATACCAGTAATGCAGGAACAGATGCACAATCTTTGTCAATTGACGAGCTAGGTATGCTGACTCGCTCATTTAATCTACTCTCTGAGTCGCTTTCCGTCCAGAAGAGCGAGAGCGTGGCAATGACAAAGCAGATGAGAGATTTGCTGATTATGAGCGACGCATTCATCTCTACACTTAACCTGGAACATCTGCTGGGCGAAATCGTGTCGCGCCTGGGTACTATTACACAAGTGAAAAATGTATCCTTGCTCCTGTATGGACGCGAGATGTTAGAACCATGGGCGGTTGCCTACTGGTCAGATCAAGCGTCAAGCCAGAATCTCACCAGCGCTAATTATAAGCAGCCATTCCGCCAGCAGGGAGAGGTAACGGTACACGCAGACCCCGACAGTGATATCACACTGGCGGTGACGACAAAAATGACCGCTATACCTGCCACGCGACCTGGTACAAACAGTGATAAGAGAAATGCTGTTAACGCAGCTAAATCCCATCAGGCCAGCATTCCGTATGGTTTGCGACGGCCTCGTTTACCGCGCCCTGCCCTGAGTGACCTGGATCAAAACCTGGCACACATCACGATGCAGAAACAAAAGATTGTCTACGGAGAGGATATCGCGAGAATCCATCAGGAGCAGGGTGATACATGGGCATGTATGGCACTCGAAGTCGGTTTTCGCTCGGTGATGGCGGTACCCTTGCTCTTGCAAGAGCAGTCGATTGGCGTATTTATTCTCTATGACGATAAACCCCATCAAGTCACAAGCGAGGATACCTTCCTTCTGAAGAACGTGGCCGTGCAGGCGGCAATTGCGATCCAAAATGCGCTTCTATTCGCGGAGGTCAAGGATAAAAATGCGGCGCTTGAACGTGTCAATCACCTAAAATCACAATTCCTGGCCACAGTTACGCATGAATTACGTACTCCGTTACATAGTATTATCAGTTATGGCGCATTAATTTTAGAGGGTTTCCTGGATGGAGAACTCACAAATGAACAGGAAGAACATATCCAGTTTATGGTGAGGCGGGCAGAAGATCTTACCCGCCTGGTCGATGATATGCTTGATCTCTCAAAGATCGAGGCAGACCGGCTCGAGGTAAAGGTTGAACCATTGTGCCTGGAACCATGTTTGAAAGATGTGCTGAATCAGCTCAAACCGCTGGCGAATAACAAGGGACTCAATCTGTCACTTGAGATGGTGGATCCACACCTGACGGTGCTAGCGGATAGCCATCGCATACGACAGATTGTACTCAATTTAGTGTCGAACGCCCTGAAGTTCACAGAATCAGGTGGAGTAACCATTCGTTGTATACTTTTGGAAGATTATGATTTAATTCGCATTTCAGTGCACGACACCGGTATTGGTATTTCGCCTGTGGCGCTGGGTTATATTTTTGAAGCGTTTCGACAGGCTGACGGCAGTACGACACGCCGCTTCGGTGGCACAGGACTTGGCCTGACTATTGCGAGAAAATTGATTGAATTACAAGGTGGTGAGGTTGCTGTAGAGAGTATCCTGGGACAGGGATCTACATTTTCATTTACCTTGCCCGTCGTCTCCTCTTAGCATGCAAACCCACGCATTATCAAATTGAAAAGAGTATTTTGAAGATGGATACACCTTTACCTGGCAGGGGCCAACCGACAATACTGGTGATTGAGAACGAAGTCTCTAATCGTATTTTGATTGAAAGGGTTTTATCTACCCGTGGATATTACTGCCTCAGCGCCTCAAATGGTCGAGAGGCATTGGAGATACTTGACCGAGAACGTGTCGATCTTATCCTTACTGATCTCTCGATGCCTGTTCTGGATGGCTACCGTACGACACAATTGATCCGGTCGCGTCCAGCGCTGGTAAATGTCCCAATAGTCGCAGTCACAGCATATGCGCTAAACGATGAGAATGAGGCGGCGTTACAGATTGGCTGCAATGAATACCTGACCAAGCCATTCAAACCGCGACAGTTACTAGAGGTGGTTGATCGTTTGTTACCCCAGCGATAGGGGATTGACAGATACAGTTGATATCTCCGCAGGACTTTAACCTTAGAGATAGCTATTTCTTGCAGATTTTGCTATGATACCCACTAGCGTAGGCGATGGCATGACCGACCATACTTTCTTTGGTCGGTCAATGTCTTTAGATCAGCAGTATATCTAGAATATTGGGAGTGAAAGAATGGATCTTCAAATAACAGATAAAGCGCTCAAAGAGGTAGCTTGCGATGCGCTTGTCGTGGGTGCAATTCGCTCAAAGGCAGAACAGAATACCAATGGCGTCGTGCTTTCTAAAGCGGCGAAGGAGGTAGATGCTGTTTTAGGTGGCTTACTCAGCGAGATTTGTTCGGGCGGAGAGTTCAGGGGCAGCCTGGGCGAGATGACGACGATCTATACGATGGGAAAGCTTACGGCTAAGAGGGTCATAGTGGTTGGGCTAGGACCTCAGGATACGATGAACGCACAGAGTTTGCGTAGAGCCAGCGCAATCGCTACACGCAGCCTGCAACAAACAGGAGCACGGCAAGTCGCATTGGCGCTATTTCTGGACGACGTACCTGTCGAGGAAGAGCTGGCAGCACAGGCTCAAGTGGAGGGTGCTCTACTGGGAACGTATGCATTCAAGAAGTACCTCCACTCCGATGATAATGGACGTGGTATTACACAGGTCTGGCTTGTTGCAGCTAAGGCATCTACCGCTTCATTAGAGCAGGCTATGCATAAGGGAAGCGTCCTG
>VBHS01000090.1 GCA_005881295.1 Chloroflexota bacterium | reverse complement strand
GCTATCAAAGCTGCGCCCGCCAGGATCAGGAGATGACAGGCAAAAAAGGAACCACGCACACCCAGTATCACTGCGAGTGTTCTAGCTCCGAACGCTTGATCCTCTTCCAGATCTTCCAGTGCGTTGGCCAGGTTCAATGCTACGCCCAGTAAAAAACCCACCGGCACTAACCAGAGCAAAAATGGCAATACACGGCCCACGCCGACGAAGGCATAGAGAGGAATCAGAGGCATTGCCAGAGCAAAAACGATACCACTGAGCGGCGTTGATTTCAGGCCAAGGTTATATGCCTGTCCCAATGTGAGATAGAGCAGTGATACCAACAATGCCAGGGGAGGAAGCGGGAGCAGCAGGAGCACCATGAGCACTATCATGAAGAGACCGGCCACCAGGGCTTCACGAGGATGCACCAGGCCGCGAGGAATAGGTTTCTCCGGTTTACCTGCTGCATCCAGGCGGCGATCACAGTAGTCGTTGATCATGGCGATCGAAATCTGCATAGCGGTATGCGCCGCGATCACCAGCAAGACTGTGCTCCATACTAAACGCGGCCAGGCAGCTAATAACGTAAAAATGCTGACGCCAATGATGTGTATGAAAACAGGTCCAGGGTGACTGAGCAAGAAAAAACCCAGGAGTATGTCGCTGACACGGCGCTTTCTCACAATTTCCATGGGAATATACTTTCCTCTTTTTTGACCTACAGAGATTATAGCGAAGAAGTAGCCGTGGAGCCAATATCAGCAGGCGAGGTGCAAGATTATTCGTAGCCCGATTAGCGGACAGGCAAGCGCTCTAAAACCGCTTTAAACCATTGTGTGCGTATCTCGTCACCGACGAGGGCCAGGGTTATAAAGATACCGAGAATAGTTCCAACCACCCAGAGAGCGAGCGAGATCGCGCCCATATCTGCAGAGTAAAGCAGGTGAATGACATATGAGAAGGTTTGCGAGAGAGGGGCGGCGAATGGCAGAACGTTGCGCAGGGATGGCAGTAGCCAGATAACGCCAAGGGTTGTTATCGATGCCAGGACAACCACCGTCAGCAGTTCTGCGAGGGATGGACGCCACAAGGAAAACCGGCCGTCAGTGTGCCGCTGCGGACTGTTCGCAACGCGCTGCATGATCAACATCGTCATGTCCGCAGGCTCGGCAACCGACTGAAGCTGACGCAACGAAGAGGTGATTTCCTCAAGGTAAGAGAGTTCCCTGCTGCAAGCATCACACTGTGCGATATGCCCTTCCAGTTCACGTACCTGGTTCATGGTCAGTTGGTTATCAATATAGAGTTGTAATTGTTTCCTTGCATCATGACAACGCATTATGCGCCTCTCGTTCTGGTATTCCGTTCGCGGTCAAACATCTCTATACGCTCCTTCAATAAATTGCGTGCCCGAAATAAATGTGTTTTAATAGTACCAATGGGCATGGTTAAAATCTCAGCCATCTCCTCGTAGGTCATATCCTGGAGATGGCGAAGTACCAGCACTATGCGATACTTTGCGGGCAAATTTGCGAGATGTTCATGAACAAGAGCTTGACGGGCGCGGGCTTCCAATTCGGCATCGACGCGTTGCTCACGAGTGGTACTGGCTACTATCTGTTCCGCCTGCACTTCGAGCTGGATAGCTCTATCGCGCTTGCGCTGTTCAAGCTGTTTTAAGGCGCAATTGTAGGCGATGCGATAAAGCCATGTGGAGAAGCGGGCTTCACCACGAAAAGTGGGGAGACCCTGCCACGCGGCCAAAAATGTCTCTTGTGTGACTTCATTTGCTTCTTCATACTGTTGCAGCATGCGAAAAACAAGATTGAAGACACGCCGCTGGTGATGCTGCACCAACTGGGCAAAGGCATCATGATCTCCTTTTTTACTGGCAGAGACAAAATGAGCTTCTTCCTGCTCAGTAAAAGAGGGAATTGCGCTAGTTAGAGACATCCCTATACCGTGTGTTGGTTGCAATAAACGCTCACTCATACTTTCTGTTAGATAACTCAACAGGGGAAAATGTTTCATGAACTTGACTTGAAACAAATTCGTTGTTGTTACTATCATACCATAGGTATTCATACGGTAATCGAGATGAAGGAATTGTGATGTCCGCGAGTTTACTGGTTGTCCTGATCGGCTGGTTAGTAGCGCTGGCTATCTTTTTTGGCTTTATTGTTCTCCTGCGCTACCTGCAATACCGGGAGCACATTGCGATGATTAGCACCGGGATTCATCCCGATAGCCTGCGTGTAACGCGTCGCAGGAGCAGGGGCTTGCTGCGGGCAGGACTGATCATCGCGATGGTCGGGTTGACTCTGACCATTGGCCTCTACCCCATTGGTTATATTTTGCCGCCGATTTTTTCAGCTATACCTTTCCATCTCGGCCCCTGGCTGCTGCCAGGCCTCATTCCCCTTGGCGTTGGTATCGCCCTGATCACAAGCTATTACCTGGAGCGGGACGTTCCGCCCGATAGTGAGGGAGTTGATAGGATATCAAAGGTTAAAGAGGCAGTTGAGAATGATGATCCAGAGTGAAAAAACGAAAAAGTATATTTTTATAAATTTGCTAAAAAAACACTTGACACCGCCACAAAGCGGTGGTATTATCACACTTGCGCCCGACACATACATGAAAGAGCGCACCCGACGCGAAAGTGTCAGAAATGTACTTGAACAACTGAAGAGTGGTAAGGAAATTAATAGTAACAGATTTAACCTGTCAATACAGTGACAAGCTTGTCTATTCAGTCTAAGGACTGAACTATACAAATTGAACTTGAGTCTCTACAGAGAGATTCAGATAGATTTGGATGGCGAGTTTGATCCTGGCTCAGGATAAACGCTGGCGGCGTGCCTAACACATGCAAGTCGAACGCGCTCCCCTCCTTCGGGGGGGGAGCGAGTGGCGGACGGGTGAGTAAGACGTGGGTCACCTACCTTTCAGTGAGGGATACCGGCGAGAAATCGCCGACAATCCCGCATGGGCTTGGCGCTCTGGAACGAGCGCCAAGCAAAGCTCTGCAAAGGGCGCTGGGAGATGGGCCCGCGGCCGATTAGCTGGTTGGTGGGGTAAGAGCTCACCAAGGCGACGATCGGTAGCTGGTCTGAGAGGACGATCAGCCACACTGGGATTGAGAACGGCCCAGACTCCTACGGGGGGCAGCAGTGAGGAATTTTCGGCAATGGACGCAAGTCTGACCGAGCAACGCCGCGTGCAGGAGGAAGGTCTTCGGATCGTAAACTGCTTTTCTTTGGGACGAGCAAGGACGGTACCAGAGGAACAAGCCCCGGCTAACTACGTGCCAGCAGCCGCGGTAATACGTAGGGGGCGAGCGTTGTCCGGAGTTACTGGGCGTAAAGCGCACGCAGGCGGTGCTGCGCGTTTGGGGTTACAGCTCCCGGCTCAACCGGGAGAGCGCCTCGAAGACGGCAGCACTTGAGGGCCAGAGAGGGACACGGAACTCCGGGTGGAGTGGTGAAATGCGTAGATATCCGGAAGAACACCAAAGGCGAAGGCAGTGTCCTGGCTGGTACCTGACGCTCAGGTGCGAAAGCTAGGGGAGCGAACGGGATTAGATACCCCGGTAGTCCTAGCCGTAAACGATGACCACTAGGTGTGCGGGGTATCGACCCCCTGCGTGCCGCAGCCAACGCAATAAGTGGTCCGCCTGGGGAGTACGGTCGCAAGATTAAAACTCAAAGGAATTGACGGGGACCCGCACAAGCAGCGGAGCGTGTGGTTTAATTCGAAGCAACGCGAAGAACCTTACCAGGGCTTGACATGCCGCTGCACCTCCTGGAGACAGGAGTCCCTTCGGGGCGGCGGCACAGGTGCTGCATGGCTGTCGTCAGCTCGTGCCGTGAGGTGTTGGGTTAAGTCCCGCAACGAGCGCAACCCCTGTCGTCGGTTGGATCTCTCCGACGAGACTGCCGCGATCAACGTGGAGGAAGGTGGGGATGACGTCAAGTCAGCACGGCCCTTACGTCCTGGGCGACACACACGCTACAATGGTCGGGACAGAGGGAAGCCAACCCGCGAGGGGGAGCCAATCCCAACAAAGCCGATCTCAGTTCGGATTGGAGGCTGAAACCCGCCTCCATGAAGGTGGAGTTGCTAGTAACCGTGAGTCAGCCACATCACGGTGAATACGTTCCCGGGTCTTGTACACACC
>VBHS01000089.1 GCA_005881295.1 Chloroflexota bacterium | reverse complement strand
GAGCGCAGTCCTGATAAGACTGAGGTCCCTGGTTCGAGTCCAGGAAGGCCCACCCCGTAACGGGGGGACGTAGCTTAGTTGGAAGAGCGCCGCCTTTGCACGGCGGAGGTCAGGGGTTCGAATCCCCTCGTCTCCACCAGGGAAAATAAACCCACTCGCTTGTACATGCGGGTGGGGTGGTGACTATAGCGGAAGGGAAACACCCGTTCCCATCCCGAACACGGCCGTTAAGCCTTCCAGCTCCCACGATACTGAGGGGGCAGCCCCTTGGGAAAATAGGACGTTGCCACTCCACCCGCCTGTAGGGGCGGGTCTTTTTTTGTGCTCGATACTTTTAGTTCTTCGGTCAAAAAAAAGCTACAGTTCATCTTTTTTAAGGTTTTTCTCCTGTTACTCCACCGTGAAATCATTAATCTTGCATATCCGGCTGTGGATCCTTCCAGTCTTCAGGCATCACGATTCTCGCTTCCACACCGGCATGCTCTTTCAGCAGATACATAAGATTGCTGCCACTGAGTAGTTCAAGAGGCTTGCCGTCAGCGAATTCAAAGGAGGCTTTGCCATACCCGCTGGTTGTGACCAGTATTCCTTTTGATGCACCTTCGTTTTGTACCGTGCCAAAGAGATCACGCACGGCACTCACACCGACCGTATGTTTATAGCGTTTAGCTTGAATAACCACTTTCCCGCCGAAAATAGGACGAGGATCGTAGGCAACACAGTCTACACCGCCATCGCGTGACGCCTGAGTAAGCCGTGTTTCCAGTCCCATCTTCTGGAACAGATTCGTAATCAGTGACTCGAATTCAGAAGGAGTAAGATCCATCAGGTTAGGGCGTGGGTCCAGCCCTGAAAG
>VBHS01000088.1 GCA_005881295.1 Chloroflexota bacterium | reverse complement strand
CTATAACCAATGAGATCATTCACTTTCAACTCCAGGCCAGTTTCCTCAATGCATTCGCGCAAGGCTGTTTGTACAGGATTTTCCTTCCAGCGCATAAAACCGCCCGGAAATACTAATCCACCTTCGGGCCGTTCAACAACAAGATAGCGACCTTGATCCTGGACAATGACAGCGACACTACCGAAGGGAGGTAAGTTACCTGCGAGGAGAAAGTTGAGGATATTAAAAAAGATACTCACTGAGCGCTTTAGCAATCGATAGAGCAGGTTTATTACCACAGATGATCTTCCACCAATCTTTTTATTGTCTTGCCATTGTACGTGCAAACATCTAAGAGAGCAAGAGCGATGAACAATCCCTGCTCATAATAATCGCGTCACGAGAGACAATCAGATTGGGGGGTTTATCATACATGAAGCACGCAATGAGCGCTCGTTATGCTGGTTTTCGGCCAGCATAACAGTACGCACGCTAGGCATTTGACATTTCTAGAGTATTTCTGGTAAACGAACTCCTGGGTTTTAACGCCCGCTGCGGGCCTGCAGACGGCGCACAACAGCATCGACAGTGACAGCGATCAACAAGACAGCGCCTTCTACCATCTGCTTTACGTCTGTAGTCTGGCTCTTCAAATCCAGACCATTCTCCAGGCTACCGATAATGAGTGCCCCCAAGACGATAGACCAGACCGAGCCAACACCCCCAAAGAGGCTGACGCCACCGATTACTGCGGCAGCAATAGAATCGAGCAGGAGCGTCGGGTTAATTTGCGTTGCCACGGCATTTGCGTATGAGGCCGCAACTATACCACCAATGGCGGCAAGCGTCGAGCAGAGCGTAAAGACTGCGATACGTATCCCTGTGACATTGATACCGGCACGGCGAGAAGCCTCGGCATTGCCTCCCACTGCATAAATGTGACGGCCAAATGTCGTCTTTGTCAGGACCAGCCACATAATCAGGATTAATCCAAAGAGGATCGCCGTTGAATTCGGAACGCCAAGGAATTTTCCACCTGTCGAAGGGGTATTTTCGAGCACAAACACAATTCCTTCAACAGCGACGGCCGCAATCACAATTTGAGCGATGAGCCGGAGAAGCGGTTTGGTTCTCAAGCCAGCACGACGACGAGCCACCTGGTCGAACACAAGACCTAAGGCATAGAGTACTAAGACAACTGTTGGCAGCCCGACACCAAGTATATCTGGCAGGAAACTATTGGAGCTCCCAGCAATGGCAAGAACTGTATCGTCATGAATGATCAGCGTTGCCTGCCCTTTGAGCAAATTAATCAGTAATCCCGAGTAGAAAATGGACGCGGCCAGGGTCACGATAAAAGAGGGAATACGAAGCAACGCGATAAACAAGCCATTGATTGTGCCGGCAATGGCACCTGCAAGAATACCGCAAAGAATAGCTTCCCAGGCAGAGAAACCATGATAGTTGATGAGCACGCCCATCACGACGGCGCCAAATGTACCAACCGAGGCGACGGAGAGATCGATCTCACCTAGCAGGAGAACGAGAGTAACACCAAGTGCATCTATACCGGTAGTGGCAATCTGCTGTAAGAGATTGGAAATGTTAACCGGCAGAAGGAATAACCCGTTCGTAGTTATTTGGAAATAGATAACTATGGCTACGAAGGTCGCTAAAACAGGAATAAATCCGAGATCACCACGCAGCAACTGGCCCAGCGATTGCTTTTGAATATTCGATGGTACCTCTACGGAAGCTGCTGAAGCGGGCTGGTTTTTAGATGAGGTTGTATCGTGCTCAATGCTCATTGATCGTCTCCTCCCGACGCACCATTGCCATTGGTTGGTGTAGTCTTCAATAATTCGCCGAACTCGGCACCTGTGATTGCTGCCACGATGCGCTCAGGGGTAGTTGTTTTGATATCGAATGTGCCAACCCTCCTGCCAAGCCGCAGCACCACCACGCGATCTACAACCTCGAAGACGTCAGCCAGGTTATGTGAAATTACGACCACGGCCAATCCCTGGTCGCGCAGGCGTCGAATCAATTGGAGCACCTGTCGAGTCTGCGCGACGCCGAGAGCGGCTGTTGGTTCATCCAGCAAGACGATCTTCGCACGACGCAGTATGGTCTTTGCTACGGCAATGGATTGGCGTTGTCCACCAGAGAGTTGGGCGACCTTCGAACGTATAGAGGGAAGTTTTACATCAAGCGTCTGAAGTACTCCTAGCCCGCGCTTCTCCATCTCTACCTCAGCCAGGGGAACGACATTGACCAACTCATGCCCTAGAAAAAGATTGGAGACGACGTCAAGGTTATCACAGAGTGCAAGGTCCTGGTAGACGGTCTCGATGCCCAGGCGGGTAGCGACCTGCGGGCTGCTAATATTAATCTGTTGACCCTCCACGAAGGTCTCGCCGCTATCAGCAGGTCCAACACCTGAGATAGCTTTAATGAGCGTCGACTTACCGGCACCGTTGTCACCAACGAGGCCGACGACTTCACCAGCGTAGACCTCAAAATCGACGCCCGTGAGCGCCCGCACAGCGCCAAAACTTTTGTTGATGCCGCGCAAACGAAGACGAGGCTCACCCTGTGGCGGTTGCCCTGGCTCGGGTGTTAACTCACCACCAACGAAAGGAGTTGTACTATCAGCCATATGGCCCTCCAAAGTAGTTGTAAGCTGGTAGCTCTTATCTTGAGAGCAGGGGACAGGAATGTTACAGAAAGTATAACATAACCATTCCCATCCCCATGCTATAGGCAGATTATCGCTTTGATGGCCACAAGCTGCCAATAGACTCTCGAGAGCTACTTAACAGATGCCGCCGGTGCCCGCGGGGAGACCCTGACAGATATCAGCCTTTGTCACGAAACCATCAGCGATCACTGTGGATTGAATATTTGTCTTGTCAACCGCCACAGGCGTCTCGAGGACCGATTTAATGCTCGTACCATCTGCCGTTTTGACGGTACCGTTGGTCAGCGAAGAGGCACCAGAGCCATTATAGATCGCCTTCACCAGGTCAGCGGTAGCTTGAGTCTCTTTATCGATAGCTTTATAGACGGTCATCGCCTGGTCGCCAGTGAGAATGTTCTGGATACCAGCAACAGTTGCATCCTGCCCTGTCACCAGCACTTTCCCATTGAGCTTCTTTGCCTTGAGGGAGGCAATCACAGAATTTGCCATACCATCGTTAGCAACATAGGCGATCTGGACATTGTTCTGGTTCGCGGTCAACGCGCCATCCATCTCGGTGCGAGCGGTGTCATTATTCCAGTCAGGAGTGAACTGCTCATAGACCTTTTTGAGCGCACCGCTTGAGATCAGCGGATCAAGGGCTGAATGAGCGCCCTGGCTGAAGAGTAACGCGTTGTTGTCGGTCTGTGCACCATCGATCATGACGAGGTGGTTTTTGCCGGGAGACACGAAATTTTTGTAGTGATCGACAATGTACTGACCTTGCAGTTGACCAACTTTTACGTTGTCAAAAGACACATAATAGGCAAGGTCTTTCGACTGGATCAGGCGGTCATAGGCGATAACCGGCACACTCTTCGCATTCGCTGATGCTACAATTGTGGCGGCCGCCGCGCCGTCGTGCGCGGCTATTACCAGAATACAGTCGCCCTTGGTCAGATCGGCCTGAGCCTGCGACTGCTGTACGTTAGAATCACCACCAGCATTATTGTAGTCTACGGTGGCGCCAGCGGGCAAAACCGCTTTAATTTTCTGCGTCAGCAGGGGCTTGTCTTTACTGTCCCAACGGGCTGAGGAAGCGGTCTCCGGGAGGAGAATGCCTACCTTGGTACAACCTTTGCCATTTGTTGGAGCCGATGTCGTTGTAGTCGTGCCGCTGTTACCACATGCGACCAGCAAAAGCATCAACAAGCCAACACCAAAGACTGCACCAAATGACCTGTGTTTTCGATCAAATAGTTTCATTATGAACTTATCCTTCCACTCTGTGCTTACCCAAGCACGGAACTTACAACTCAGAAGCATACGCTTCACGAGAACAGAGCTACAATACATCTCATACGAAAAATGTACTTTCGCTAAAAAGATTTATTGCTCCTCCTTCCTAGCGCTCATGGCCATCATTTGAAAGGTATGGCGTACTTGTTAGCCCACCTT
>VBHS01000087.1 GCA_005881295.1 Chloroflexota bacterium | reverse complement strand
TTACTCAAACCCGGAATGGCTTGAGCAAACGTATCACCGAAATCGGGGTTCTTATTGCGGCTGCGGTAGCGCGTCCACCAACTGGTGTCCACGGTGAGTTCCATGAGGTTGGTGAGCCGCCCGATTTGCCGGGCGCCTGTCGCTTTACTACTCGGAATATTGCGAAAGTGATCCAGATTGACGGGATCGGCGCCAATGGAAGCCAGGAACGCGTTGATGAACGTGAAGTGGCTGATCTCATCCTCGGTATTGTCGTGAATGTACTGAGACATGTCGCCATCCAGCTGTTGAAGGGCATTGACGTAGGGTGCACTCGCCGTTCCTCCTGGAACTTCGCTGTCTGGGATTCCTCCGAGTTCGTTGTATTGTTGCCACAGATCGGTTTCGAGAATTTCAATCGCAGCCAGGAACCTGAGAATTGCCACATCTCCCCGTGTGATCCCGCTACTTCTTTCTTTGGCGAAGGCCGGTACCCCATTGGTCAGCAGCCCGGCGCCGAGGGCTCCTGCTCCTCCTACCGCAAGTCCTTTGAGCAACAAGGAACGGCGGCTGGTAGAATATCTCGACCTTTGCGTGTTTTTTGCCATGATATCTTCTTTCTGCGCCCGTTGCGCATTGTGTTCCATGATCTTCTCCTGATCATGGCTGAGTCCATCTAGAGACACACGGGTCTAGACCCGTGTGCTCCGTGAACAACAGATGTACATCATCTGTGAGGCTTCCCCACAGAGCACCGATGTGCTAATGAACAATTCGAGAAGGGTTACAGACGCAGGTACTCTATCCAAAGACCTATCCCCCTCACGGGGACGATGTAACCACCGGCGAATCTACCTGGGTAGGATCTATCCTCTTCGAACAAGGAGATAACTCGATGGCACATACATTTCATGAAACGCCTTCAGCAGGCGCTGCGGGCTGGACTCTTAATAGCATGACGATATTGCCGGTTATTTTGCCGATAGGGAGTAGGGTGTGCGTGACCAGTTACAGTCCCTTCAGGGGGCTCAGAGGGACGATCCGCACGGTCGACACGATCTCTGCTGAGCTTGAGGAGCCTTTTTGTTTCTATCAGATCGAACTAGAGGGGGCGTATATTAAAGAGCCAATCTGGTTTGAATTTGATGAGGTAGAGTTAGTTACTCCCATTCAACAGGTACAGTTGTGACGGCCATTCGCTAGAAGGAACAAAGCAAAAATGAACTCGACATTGTCTTTCATATGGAAGCGCCTGCAAAGCATCTGGACTATTCCTGATCTACGCAAGAAGCTTCTCTTCACGTTGGGAATGCTATTGGTCTTCCGTGTCCTCGCCCACATTACTGTCCCTTTGACTCATCAAGAACAGGTGAACCTGGCCAATCTTTTTGCGAGCGGCAAGAGCAAAAACCTGGGTCAATTGCTCGGCCTCTTGGATGTATTCTCCGGCGGATCCTTGCAAACATTTTCTTTCGTTGCCCTGGGCGTCGCTCCATATATTACAGCCACGATTGTGATGCAGCTCTTGCGACCAATCCTTCCAGCATTGCAAAACCTCTCTACGCAAGGCGAGGCTGGACAACAGCGCTTCAATCAAATCACTCGCATCATCACAGTACCTCTGGCCTTCCTCCAGGCATTGGGGCAAGCGGCAATCTTTGTACGCGCGGGCGTTCTCGATGCCAATACCTTCAACCTCTTTGGCCCGAACTGGCTTGAAACACTCTCTATCCTGCTGTCCTTGACCGCCGGTACGATGATCCTGATCTGGCTCGGCGAGTTGATCACTGATCATGGCATCGGTAACGGTATCTCTTTGATCATTTTTGCAGGAATCGTCAGTCGTCTTCCTCAACTGATACAGCAGGGATTGCTGGCTAGCTCCTCCACAGGAGGCAATGGTGGTGGTGTCGTCAGCACCCTCGTCTTCCTGTCTATAGGCTTGCTGACAATTTTGAGCATTGTCTTCATTTACCAGGGACAGCGACGCGTACCGGTGCAGTATCCGACGAAGCGTATGATAGGACGTGGGGTAAAGTTTGGCCCGGCGCAAACGACCTACATACCTATGCAGGTGAATAGCTCAGGTATGATCCCGCTAATCTTTGCCCAGTCTCTATTGATCTTCCCGGCGCTGCTCTCACAGTACCTGATAGGTAATAATGTCAAATGGCTGGCGAACATTGCTCTGTGGACAGGCACTTACCTTGCCAATACAACGCTGTGGTACTACTGGTTCACCTACTTTGTCTTAGTAGTGGTCTTTACCTACTTCTATGCCTATATCATCTGGCAACAGCAGAACATCTCTGAGAACCTGCAAAAGCAAGGGGCGTTTATTCCAGGCTATCGACCGGGTGAACCCACGCACAAATACTTAAACCTTATTCTCAACCGCATTACCCTTGGTGGTGCTCTCTTCCTGGGCATTGTGGCCATTTTGCCATTCTTCTCAAGCGTAGGCGGCAACCAGTTACTGAGTAGCGCATCACTCCTGATCGTGGTCGGCGTGGTGCTGGATACCGTCAGACAGCTCGACGCTCAGATGGTCATGCGTAATTATACAGGGTTTCTATCGTAAGGAGGTGAACGCAAGGATTGCGACTGCAATCACGAACTCTCTGCCCTCTCTTCCCCAAGCAACGTTGAAATTCTGCCCCCAGTAGAGTATACTGAGTGAGGCGGCACTCATTAAAGCATACAATGCCCCCTTGATAGTAACCTTCCTTTTGTCCTCTGGACCCTTTTTATGTTGGTACGTTGGTATACTTGACAGTCCGCCCACGGGAGGAGGTGCGACCATGGTCGACCATGGTGGACGTGAAGGGCAGCAGCTTGGCAATTATTATCTCACCCATCTTCTAGGACAGGGGAGCTTTGCTGACGTCTACCTGGGGAAGCATATTTATCTGGATACCCAGGCTGCAATTAAAGTGCTCCATGGGCAGTTGGCAAGGAATGAAATTGAAGGCTTTCTTTCCGAGGCACGCACCGTTGCCCCGTTGAGGCATCCCCATATTGTCCAGGTCCTGGACTTTGGTGTGGAAGGCAAAACTCCTTTCCTGGTCATGGACTATGCTCCAGGCGGCAGCCTGCGCCTGCACCATCCCAAAGGTTCGCAACTCCCGCTTGACACCATCGTCTCCTACGTGACACAGATCGCCGAGGCCTTGCAATATGCACACGATCAGAAGGTGATCCATCGCGACATTAAGCCGGAGAACATACTGCTTGGGCGCAACAACGAGGTCCTGTTGAGCGATTTTGGTATTGCCATCATGACTCAGAGTTCAGCCTCCCAGCATCCCCAGGATGCGGCAGGATCCATTGCCTACATGGCTCCCGAGCAGATCCAGGCGCATCCGGGCCCAGCAAGCGATCAGTATGCTTTGGGCATTGTCGTCTATGAATGGCTGAGCGGAGATCGCCCTTTTCACGGGTCGTTTACAGAGATTGCCATCAAGCATGCGCTTACTCCTCCGCCATCTTTACGTGAGAAGGTTTCTACCATCCCACCTGCCGTTGAGCAAGTGGTATTGAAGGCGCTGGCTAAGAATCCAAAACAACGCTTTGAGCGGGTGCAGGCTTTTGCCGAAGCCCTGGAAGAAGCCAGTAAGGAAGAAGCATCTGGGCGGACTCTCTTTGTGTCTGGCTCGGATATCCCTGGGCAACACCCAGCCGAAAGTGAACCTACAGCGGGCCAATGGAAAGCTCGACCCCACAACTTGCCTGCGCAACTCACCTCCCTGATTGGACGCGAAGAAGAGATCCAGGTATTATGTACACTTCTGCGACGACCAGAGATACGCCTCGTCACCCTCACAGGTACCGGTGGTGTCGGCAAAACACGCCTGGCCTTGCAGGTCGCAACTGACCTGCTCGATGACTTTGCCGGCGATATCTGCTTCGTCCCGCTGGCTCCCGTCAGTGATCCCAACCTGGTCGTCCCCACTATCGTCCAGGCGCTCGGA
>VBHS01000086.1 GCA_005881295.1 Chloroflexota bacterium | reverse complement strand
CCTCACACTGATGAGATGAAGATGCTGTACCCCATAAAAATCCTTCTGGAAACCGCAGTATACGCTGCTTTGCCATTATTCTCTCCTCACGCCTTCAGTACAACTGTTCCTTAATATTGTAACATGAGCTTAGCGATAGAAAAGTGGCGAAGCTACAAACAAGAAGCGATGAGGAACCTATATGAACCGCAAAACAGAGCAAGCCACCTTTCGCGAGGTGGCTTGCTCTGTTTTGCGGTTCTGCTTCTATTTACTCGCGGATGCGCCGTGGTGGCAGCGGACGCACCAGCGGACTCATTACCGGTAAATCCTTCTTGCCACGAGGGAGGCGCTGGCGTACCAGGTAATCTGGCGCATTCGCCAGGTCACCTTTCTCCAGTGTCACATCGGGACCGAAGCGGTTGAAGAAGGAGAGCTCGAAGTTCGGCGTCTCACCCAACGCGCCGTGAGGACAGACCTCGACACAGTCGCCACAGAAGATACAGCGATCCAGGGCGAATGCATAGCGCGTCAGATAGCGCTCGGCCATCATCAACGAGCCAGTCGGGCAGACCTGGACACAGGCGCCACAAGAGACACAGTCGGTATCGTGCAGGCTGACGTTGAATGGCGTTGAAACAATAGTGTCGAATCCCTTGCCAAACATACCATAGCAGTCAGGGCCAATCACGTCATGACAGACACGCACGCACTGTGTGCAGTTGATGCACTTGTTCGGGTCGCGCAGGATAAAGCTGTGTGACAGGTCGACTTCATAGTCGTGATAGTCGCTTGGTTCGCCATCGTGGAAGCGGTTATCAGCAAGACCGTGTTCGATACTATACTTTTGCAGGTCACACTGGCCGGCAGCAGGACAGGCGCATTGCAGGCAGCGAGCAGCTTCACGCTCCGCCTGTTCCTGTAGATAGCCCATCTCGATGATCTTAAAGTTGCGCTTACGCTTTTCGTAGGGCAACATCGGCATCTTTACTTTGGGCTCGACAGGCTTATAGGGCACGATATCGAAGAGATCAGGCTTGCGCTCTTCCAGTTCCAGGCGACGAGCCACCTCTTTCATATCTTCGCCGTTGAGGTAGGCATGGATGGAACGGGCGCCCAGCTTTCCTTGACCTACACCCTCGATGATGGTTTTCGCGCCCATCTGCGCATCGCCACCTGCAAAGACACCTTCGCGATCCGTCATGAAGTTGTGTGGATCGGACTGAATGGTTCCCCACTTCGTCCACTTCACCCCGTATTTTTCGTCAAGGACTTCCTTTTCGACTGCCTGACCGATAGCGGGAATGACGGTGTTGCACTTGATGACGAACTCGGACCCCGGAATAGGTACCGGCCTACGTCGCCCGCGAGCATCCGGCTCACCCGGTCGTGTCCTGGCGTATTCAACGCCTACTACTTTGCCGTTTTCAGTCAGGATACGCTGCTGCGCTACGCCCACCACCAGGTGTGTGCCTTCGGCTTCACCGTCCTCTACCTCTTCCTGCGTAGCACTCATGTCAGCGCGAGTACGATAATACGTGGTGTGTACTTTCGCACCCAGGCGCAATGAGGTACGTGTGCAGTCAAACGTGGTGAAACCACCACCGATGACGACGACCTCTTTGTTCTCATCGACCGGTACAGGGAGACCCTCTACCTTTTCTCTCAGGAAAGCGATAGCATTGACGACGCCGTCGGCATCATCGCCAGGGACATTCAACTTATTACTGACCCAGCAGCCAATCGCCAGGTACACCGCGTCAAAGCCTTCAGCAAAGAGATCGTCGATGGTGAAATCACTGCCCAGCTTGACATTGCTGTGGAAATCTACTCCCAATTGCCAGACATGATCGAGTTCGCGGTCCATCATGTCTTTCTGTAAACGATACTCAGGAATACCGTAACGCAGCATACCACCAGGCTGAGGCTGCATATCGAAAACCTTGCAGTAGTGGCCCTTCAGCGCGAGGTAATACGCGCAGGTGAGACCGGCGGGCCCTGCACCGACGATGGCCACCCTCTTACCAGTCGGCGGATCTTTAACGAACGGCACTGGTGGATCGAGCAGGCAAGTCTCAGCGGCATGGCCGTGCATTCGGCAAATAGCAATTTCTTCTTCGACCAGGGCCCGGCGGCAGGCCTTCTGACACGGGGCGGGACAGGTCAGGCCCAGAATATATGGGAAAGGCAGCACCTCTTTTACCAGGCGCGCCGCCTCTTTCATCGAACCTTCCGCGATCAGTTCCAGGTAGCCAGGAATGTCGATATGCGTGGGGCAATCGACCTGACAGGGAGGTTGGCAGTAGGCGTTGTGGTCACAGAGCATCATCTCCAGGTTGGTGCGTCGAATGTGGAACAATTCGTCCGATTTCGATGTGACGACCATGCCGGGGGCTGCCGGTGTATTACAAGAAGGCAGGGGACGTTCGACACCTTCGATGTGAACAAGACACATGCGGCAGGCGGATGTTGGCTCCAGCTTCTCATCGTTACACAGGTTCGGGATATCGTCGATCCCATGGTCTATGGCCACGCTCAGGATCGTCTGGCCTTCGTACGCCCGGACGGTTTTGCCATCGAGGGTAAATGTGAAGCTGGGTTGACCAACCTCATTGCGTACCATCGGTACCGCTGACTCCTGCGTTGTCAGTGAAAAATTGTCTCGGACTGATATAGCCATGTAGTTCCTCTTCCGAGTTTCAAAGCTTTACGGTAAGACATGTTTTGTTACAAAACGGTGAGCGCGCACCGGAACACATGTTCCGGTGGGACACTGTTGCTCTTCGATATGCATCTGGAAATGATCCGGCCAGTAGTGTTTGGCTGTCCTTAGCGGGTTAGGCGCTTGCACGCCAAAACCGCACAATGAGCCATTCGGGACGTAGCTGGCGAATTCATCAAGCACATCCAGGTCCCCGCTGACACCGAGGTCACTCACTATTCCTTCAAGAAGACCAGCAATACGTTTGACGCCTAAACGACAGGGAACGCACTTGCCACAGGATTCTATCGCGAGGTAGTTGCTGCGTTCCATAGCCCACGCCACCATACAGGTGTTCGCGGGGAGCAGTTCAACAACACTTGAGCCGACAATAGCACCCGCTTCCTATAGAGGGTCGTAGTCATAGGGCGTATCCAGCAGGGATGTTGGCAAAGCGCCCCCTTCTGCACCTCCTACCACAATGGCCCGCAGATCACTATCTGGACGATTGTAGCCAGCATGGTGCAGGATCTCGCGCAATGTCGTGCCAAACGGCACTTCAATCACCTTTGGCTCGCTGTCGGGAACATAGTCGTAGACGGTCAACACCTTTGTCCCGCCAGTCATCTCGGTACCCACGCTTGCGAATTCTGCCGCACCGCTGCGAACGATGACAGGGACGTTAGCCAGCGTCTCGACGCAGTTTATGGCAGTCGGCTTATCCCACAGGCCGTATTGAGCCGGGAAAGGTGGTCGCTGCTCTGGCATACCGCGCCGTCCCTTGATGAGTGCTATCTGGACGGTCTCTTCGCCCCCCATAAAGCCAATATCGACGCCGAAAACATTGATGGTGCAGCTAAACTCGGTCCCTAAAATATCTCGTCCAACCAGGTTGGTCTCCAGAGCTTCATTCAAGGCTCTCTGCACAGAGGCAACCCCTTCAAGATAAATATTGCGCGTGAAGAGGTACGCTTCCGTGGCACCTACCGCGTAGGCCGCGAGGACGATTCCCTCGATGACCTGGTGTGGATTGCGTTCAAGGAGCGAACGTGCAGCCCAGGCACGTGGATCAGCATCGTAGGCATTACAGATGACATATTTCTGATTATCGTCAATATTGCGCACGATGCGCCACTTTTCACCGGTCAGTCGACCGGCACCACCGCGGCCACGCAGTTTCGCGTCGATTACCTGTTGAATGATCTGTTCAGGTGTCTGTTCGCGAATGGCCGTTTCTAAAGCAGTATAACCCCCAGTCGCTCAAATCGACGCCGCGTATCTGGACAATGCGTTTAGCTGCCGGGAGCGGGAGATACCCGTAGATATCCATGACGGCATCCAGCAGCGCGGGAAGATCACCTGCCTCCTGCGACCAGGTCTCCAGCAATTCATCAACCTTGTTGAGATCAATCTCAGGTTCCAGGTAATCTTTGACGGGCATAGCAACGCACGGAGGGACCGGTTTGTTATAGTACTCCACCGCGTACTCCGAGATACGGGGAGTATAAAAGCCCGCCTTCGACGCGCCAGTCGCGGATGCCAGTTTACGTGGTGTAAACTTCTCGGCGCCCTCGCGAATATACGACTTAAACCACGGACGCACTTTCCAGGAGTGCATTGGTTCATAGTCAATGGTAATGGCACGCGGGGGACAGGCTTTCTCGCACAGCAGGCAGGCCTCACACTTGAGGTTAAAATCTGTTTGCAGGCCTTCCTGCGCGAGCAACTGAATCAGACCACGGCTCCGCGGCGGCAGTTTCGGCTTCTCATACGGATAGAGTCGGGTCACCTTTGGGCGGAAGAGATGGCTGAACGTCAGACCCATTCCTTCGAGGATACCACGCATACACTACACCTCAATTTCCTTTTCGCCACGCACCTTTAGCCCCTGCTTGGCAATCTTCTCGCGCAGCTTAAGGATACCTTCTATTAGTGCCTCGGGACGAGGAGGACAGCCAGGGACATAGATATCCACCGGCACAATTGTATCGACACCCTGGACAGTGTAGTAGCTGTCATAAAACTCACCGCCAGAGTTCGCGCACTGGCCCATACTGAGAACCCACTTGGGGTCTGGCATCTGCTCCCAGAGGAGACGAAGGCGCGGTCCCATCTTGATCGAGACGGTTCCGGCGACAATCATCAGGTCGGCCTGGCGTGGGCTGGAACGGAAGACCTCCGAGCCGAAGCGGGAGAGATCATAGTGTGCCTGCGCGCTGGCTATCATTTCGATAGCGCAGCAAGCCAGCCCGTAGCCTAATGGCCAGACGGATTTTGAACGCGCCCAGTTCTGCGCCCATTGCAGCATATCGGCAAAACTGGTGATTTGGACTGGTAGTTCTTGATCTCCTGGCGTGTATTCTTGGGGACCAGAAGCCATAACAATTGGTACCGGCTTACGTCGTACACCAGGAACCGACGTTTTCCCATTTTCTAAAATTTCGCTGCTCATCACAATAACTCCTATGCAAAGGTTTAGCAGCACCAATGCTCGGTGGATAAAATCGCAATGTATTCTAATGCAAATCAAACACGAAGACCAGGTAGTACATAAATGAAAGCATTTTTCAGCCCCCATCATGCCTTATTATAGCATGAAGCAACTAGAGGTGCCACTAAAATTCCTTCGAAGTGTATTAAACGGGCTGGCTCCCTCAGGAAACAGCCCCTTCAATATACTCCAAATGAGGGCAAAAAAAAGCCCGACATGATATCATAGAAGAAAAAAGGAGCATCTTCTTAACTTTATGTCAAATACAATACAAGCAGTTATCTGGGACCTGGACGGCGTAATCATCGACAGCGCCGACGAACACCGCCGCGCCTGGCAGCGTCTCGCGCGTGAAGAAGGGATAAAATTCACTGACGAAGACTTCTGGGCCACCTTTGGCAAACGCAACGACGATATTATCGCCATCCTCTGGGGGCCTCTATCGCCAGAACAGGTGCAACTCCTTAGGGACCGCAAAGAGATCTATTTCCGGGATCTCATCCGACAAACGGCAGCCCCTTTACCTGGTTCCATGGAATTAATGCGTTCATTGCACGAAGCAGGGTATCTCCAGGCGCTAGCATCTTCCGCGCCCATCGAGAATATTCAACTTATTAGCGAAGTGCTGGGGCTGGAACGCTACCTGACCGCCCTTGTATCAGGTGAAACAGTGCCTCACGGCAAGCCCGCGCCCGACATCTTCCTAAAAGCCGCCCAGCAATTGCATATCGAGCCCTCACGCTCTCTCGTCATTGAAGACGCGGTTGCCGGCGTCGAAGCGGCCCACGCTGCCGGTATGCGTTGCATCGCTGTGGCAGGTAACCGCGACCTGCCTGGCCTGCGCAAAGCCGAGCTCATGGTGAAAACACTGCTCGAGGTAGATGTAAAGCGAGTACAAACGCTGTCTTGACAAGTAATATAACCAATGGCACAATAAGCCATATTTCTCGTTTGTTCAGTTGTGCGAAACATGGAGGTGTAGGGGCCCCGGTGGGTCTCACCGTCTTCAAAACGGCTGAGGGGTCGCTCGGCGCGGTCCCTGGTGGGTTCGACTCCCATACGCCTCTGCCAATATTATTTGAGATGTGAGTTGTGACGTCTATTGTCATCGTGGAATTACTGTGAATTCTCTTCTTAGCGTGGAAAAGGTACACTAGCAAGTTTGAAGGTGTCTACGTCCAACGTGGAATTATTTGTTCGCCATCACCACATGCGACCGCTTGAGAGCTAGAGAGCCTTCAAGTGACACACTGGATCTTTCAGGGGAAAAGAGCTGAGGATATTATAGTGGATTTTTAGGCGTCTCTTCCATAATTTCTAGCAGTAGGTTTCGCCGCCTCAATGTTCTCACAGATATGCCTGTTAGCTCACTGACTGTTCGGTAATTCACAGGCTCACCTGATGATCTTAATCTCTCTACAGAGGATTTTACTAGGGCAACTAATCTCGCCTCCCGGGACTGAACTCCCCTTTCGGCCTGTTCACTCAAAATCTGCTTCACGACTACCCATGTCCTTGGATAATACTTTAATGAATTCCAAGGTATGTGAAGCAGTTCAGCTATTGAGCGAGCAATAACCGATTTTCCTTGGGCTTCCAGTTGCTGGACTGCTAACTCGATTCGGATCAGCAGTCCTTCTTCTCGCCGGTTGAATTGTTTCTCCTTGGCATCTTTCACAGTTTGATCCAGGTGCGCCCTGACTCGAGGATATAGTTTCAACTTTCCTATAGAGACCTTGAGGAAACCGGCCAGAGCCTCTTTGGTCACACGCACATCCCGAGCTTGCAATTCCTCTGCCGCAGCACTAATTTGCTGGATCAGAGTCTCCTCACGCTGTTGAACCTGTCGCATCTTCTTATCATAAGCCTCTTCTTGTACGCAGGGAGACAGCTCCCACTCTTCTCCTTGTGTTCGTTTTCCATGCCATGCCAGCACCAGCTGATCGAGAAAGACCCAGGCGCGAGGGCAAAGCTTGAGATCCTTCAACCCCACATGAATTTCTCTGCTAACAGATGTTCGTGTTACAGTTTCACCGTTCGATTTTAATGTGTGTATAGCCTCCCGAATGCCGTTTATTAATTTTTCCTCCCGCTGCTCCAGTTGCCTCGCTCGGTATTCCTCAACCGCCCGGTCTATTATCGCTCTTGCACTTGAGTAATGCCTCAATTTTCCCTCATTCATACAGGCCGCCCTGGCAACCGCCTTTTGTGATATCGGACTTCCTTTCAACTTCAGGTGTTCTACGGCCAATTTCACTTTGCTGAGAAGCTCCTCCTCAGCACAATTACTGTTATAGCGAACGGGAGTCCCAATGGCTTGTTCGAGAAACGCCTTAACACTGTCGAAACGATACATAGCCTTTGGATAGGTTTGAAGAATTCTGGCAACGGATGTTTTTGTGACAGGCTCGCCCCGGCGTTTAATAATTTCCACTGCTTCGCGCACTTTCGCAAGGAGTTCATCCTCATCCTCTCCTACCTCCTGGGGTTTCACCCGATTGCTGCTCCCCTCATCCCATACTGTTACTGCTTCATCATTGCTTCCTATGCTGACTAAACGGAACAATGGCGTTTGGAGATATTGCGCGTACTTTATATAGGTTTGAAGTGTTACTCCGGAACGCCGCATTGTATCTCCCGACTCTACAATCTCCAACTTATATAAAGGTTCCTTAATAGTCTGTGCAATGTCTTGCCGCGACTCCTGTCTCGTTTTGCGCAAATATGCCAACTGTTGCCCCAGGAGCTGAAGTACCTTTTCACCCTGCATATCGCATGGATGGGAAGATAGAAGGAACTCAAGCTCCTGATGCCGCTCAAACACATACCTTCGCTCTATCGCCGTTAGTAAAGAAGTCGGGCAGGTGCGCAGATCACCGTTGCATCAGGGACAGATACCGAGCTTAGGCGGCCATACAATTAACGGCACCATCTGTCCACAATGTCCACACT
>VBHS01000085.1 GCA_005881295.1 Chloroflexota bacterium | reverse complement strand
TCCCACGGTGGAGGTATTCACCAGGATGGTGTGCTCAAGGATGCTCGTACCTACGAGATTATGACGCCAGAGTCCATCGGATTGAGGAGTGCTGACCGCCGTATGCATATGGGGAAACTTTCAGGGCGTGCCGCCCTTGCTGCACAGATGCGCGAGCTTGGTTACGAACTTGAAAAAGAGCAGTTGAACCATGCCTTCGATATGGCGAAGCTCCTCCTGGGGAAGAAGAAGGTGTTGGAGGAGATGGATATGCGCTACATCGCTGAGACCGCAATCTCTGTTAGCGTTGTCGAGCTCGGCAATGTGTAACCTGTGAAAGAAGTGGAGCATATCCAAGGTTTTAGGGAACTATTGAATATGCTCTCGTTCGATGGGAGTATTACAAATCTTCGTGTCTTCCAACCTCGGGGTGGTCCTTGAAGACGAACGGCTTGAAGTCTTCCTGTTCTTGCTCAATCCGCTCTTGCTCCGAGCGTGAGGGACGAGGATCGACCACACTATTGAGCATGTTGTAAAAAGTGAGATAGAAGGGAAGACGGTTGTCATGCAAGCCATAATCCCGGTTCACCTGGCGTGCCGTCGAGAACAACAGCACGCTGATACTAAGGAAAATGACCATGCCAACCAGGGTGAGTGCGAGGTCCCAGTGCCCCAGCACTCCAAGCACAAGTATTACCAGGAGTATGGCCATCCCTGCCGCGTGAGTCCGACGAAAGGCGAAGAAGCGCTGCTTTCTGTTGATCATTTTGTCGCTCATCATTATCTTCTTTCTTTTGCTAGTGGATATAACTATCTGTTATTTTTCGATATAACATATTGCTATTTCCAGGCAAGGTCAGATCTCACACATGGGATGTGATTTAGCTCACATTTTTGACGGTTCGTTCTCTCGTCTAGCAGTGGCAACCAGAACAGGAGGGCTGCTTTGAAGCACTCGACACTCATCGTCGCACTCAGGCGACGTTGCATCGGCGACAGGGTGGGAGCACGTCTCTCAAAGCGAGATTGCAGCTCCTCTGGCAAAGCACCCGTCAGCCTCGTCACGTGCAAGGAGACAGGGGTATGGAAGGGACTCTCGAAAACGACATTGTTCCAGAGAGGATCGTGTCAAAAAGAGGACGCCTCCATAGACCCTCAATGAACGCGAACACCTGCGCCTGGTGACACGCTTGCGCATCTGGGGTCGATCAAGCGAAAGCTTCGCACGGGAGTGGGATCGAGGCGGGCGTGCGCGACTGGTTACCCGAGCTTTCGATACCTGGCCGGGGGCACGCCGACTTCTCGCTTGAAGGCTTTGTGAAAGGCGACTCCCGATTCATAGCCGAGAAGCTCTGCGATCTTTTTTACCTCGACATTGTCCTTGAGCAAGCGGGTTGCTCTGTGCATGCGCCAATGAGTGAGATACGTGATAGGGGGCTCACCCACAAGACGGGTAAAGCGAGCGGAGAATTCTGAGCGGGAGAGGGCCACCGCCTCTGCCAGTTCCTCGACCTTCCACCCATGTTCGGGCGAGTGATGAATCAGGCCAAGAGCTGTGCTGATAGGCTGATCGCGTAGCGCCGCTACCCATCCTCGCGAAGATGGCGCTTGTTGCTCAACCCAGACCCGGATCACGTGAATGAAGAGCAGTTCGGTTAATCGCCTGAGCATCACCTGCGCGCCCAGCCGAGGCGTGGCCGCTTCACGTGCGATCAAATGCACAATCTCGGCGAAGCCCTGCACCGTGCGGCCCTGTTCTGCGGGAATATGAATAACTTTTGGCAAGCTGTGGAGCAAGGGAAAAGCTCCGGGATGCTCCACATGGAACGCGCCACAGAGGACAACCATCTTTGACTCATCGGACGCGGAAGGCCAGCCCTGGTACTCGCGTTGCGCGTCATAGTCCACATGCAGGACTTGAGTCAGGGGTGAAGTCAGTTCGTCACAGGTCGAGTGAGCGTGCCCGAAAGGGAAGAGCAGGACCGCCCCATCTTCGACTCGCAGAGGCGTAGGGTCCCCTTCGACAGAGAGGTAGCCACCACCAGAGCTGAGCAGGTGAAAGATCATATCTTGACTGGCCGCAAAGTCATAGCGCCAGGGAGGAGTAAGCTCCCTGCGCGTAGAGATCCACCCTTTCAGTTCGAGTGCATTAAGTACATCCGTCAGCACATCCATGCTATTCTCCTCTCTTGAGACGATCAGACAACTATTCAAGACAATATAGCATAGATTGTCACAGCGTTCAAGGGTATACTCTGCATATCGAGAAGATCACTAGACTCCGCGAGAGCCGTACTCAGGCCGTTTTTCGCAAGGCGCTTGTTCGCGGCACGGCTCTCTCGTTGGCAGAGAAAGAGGTAAGTAAGTATGTCTCTCAAATATGGTCTCTACCTTCCCCAAGGGTTTACACAGGAACTGGCTGGCATCGAGGATCCGGTGGAAGCGTATGAAACGCTGACCCGCCTGGCGCAAACGGCTGACCAGTCTGGCTATGATTCGGTCTGGATCCCGGATCATTTTATTACCGCTCCTCCATCACAAGAAATGATCTTTGAGTGCTGGACAACGGCAGCTGCTCTGGCGCGGGATACGAAGCGGGTGCGCATCGGCCAGCTGGTGACAGCAAATAGTTACCGCAACCCCGCATTACAAGCAAAAATGGCTTCGACCCTCGATGTCCTCTCGCATGGACGACTCACCTTTGGCATCGGAGCGGGCTGGTACGAACCGGATTTTCGAGCCTATGGCTACGCGTATCCTGATGGGCCCCAACGCCTGCGCCAGCTGCAAGAAGCGGTGCAGGTCATTCTGGCCATGTGGACCCAGGAGGAGGCCACTTTTGAAGGAAACTATTATCAGATTCGGGGCGCGATCAATCAGCCCAAAGGGGTGCAACAACCACATATTCCTCTGATGATCGCCGGAAGCGGTGAGCAGGTGACGCTCAAGCTGGTGGCACGATATGGCGATGCCTGTAATTTACAGGGCGATCTTGCGACGCTGGAGCACAAGTTCGCGGTGCTCAAACAGCATTGCAAGACCATTGGACGAGACTACGAGAGCATTCATCGTACAGCCCTCACGCTCTGTATCATTGGTGATACCGATGAGCAGGCCAGGGCTCTGATCCCAGGATGGGCAGATGCCGTTTTCCCTGGAGGTGTCGGGTCGTATGGTCTCATTGGCACCCTTGAGACAATCCGTCAGCGTCTAGCCGCCTATGAGGCGACTAGTGTCCAGGGGCTGGTGATCCATTTCTTGGACGCGACCCACCTGGATGACGTTCGCCGTTTCGCCAGAGCGTTCATCGCGTGAACAAAGCCAGAGCGGCACACTGCTGGCTGGACGGAACTGATGGAACACCTGGTTGCTTCTCTGCAGAAGAGGGATCGGAGACGGCGGTAGTCGAACCTGACGGCCAGAGAAAGCAAAAGGACCCTGGATAGGACAGAGGAAACTGATGGAGGTGAGTCGACCTCCGCGCCTTTCAAGCGCGATCAGGTTGACACCGTTTTAGAAAGCAGATCGGGGTACCCTGATCTGACACACGTAAGGAGAGGACATGACAAACGACAGCAGAAGCGGTATCAAGGACCACCCGGTGGTTTCACACGAGGAGTGGCTCTCCGCACGAACAGCGTTTCTTGCGAAGGAAAAGGAATTCACGCGGCTTCGCGACGAGCTGAGCCAGCAGCGGCGCGCACTCCCGTGGGAGAAGGTGGACAAGCAGTATGTCTTCGATGGGCCCAAAGGGAGGGAGACGTTGGCCGAGCTCTTCGAAAGCAGGAGCCAGCTCGTCGTCTATCACTTTATGTTCGATCCTGAGTGGGAGGAAGGGTGTTCGAGCTGCTCGTTCTGGGCCGACTCATTCAATGGCAACGGTGTTCACCTCAATCACCGCGATACGACCTTTGTGGCCATTTCCAGGGCGCCCCTGGCCAAAATCGAGCCGTTCAAAAAGAGAATGGGATGGAGCTTCAAGTGGCTCTCCTCGGGAGCGAGCGATTTCAACTTTGACTATCAGGCATCCTTTACCCCGGAGCAAGTCAAGAGTGGAGCAGCATTCTACAATTATACAGTAACAGATCCCGGAGACCTGGATCGTGAGGGAATCAGCGTGTTCTCCAAAGACGAGAGCGGCGCGGTCTTTCACACCTACTCCTGCTACGCGCGGGGTATCG
>VBHS01000084.1 GCA_005881295.1 Chloroflexota bacterium | reverse complement strand
GCGGTTCACACTAGCCAGCCCATCGCCTGATGTGGCTGTTGCCAATTCGCTGCTCACCTTCCTTGAGCAACGATATGTCACTAGCTACGAAGAAAACGGCTTGAACTGTCTTGGATTGCTCAAGCAGCCAGACCCCATTACTGTGACGAAAGATGCCAACGGAATAGCTATAGATGGAAGCATCAATGGAGTGAAAAATGGAGGGCAAGGTCAAGGGGATACATCACCTAATTGTGTAATCAATGGCACTGTCTTGACGGGCTGCACAGGAACAACAAATATTAATGGGCAACCCTGTACTTTTGCGTTTGACGCTAATACGAGGCAGGTGCAGATCAAATGTCCCGCGAGTGGCAATCCCTAAGCAACCATCGTTGGACTAATGAAAGAAGCGCGGCCACAGTATTGTGGAAGCAAAAATGATATGCCAGGTTACCAGGCCAATGGTAATGAAAGCAAGCAAGATATGCAGAACACGCCAGTAGCGAATGATATAGCGGAAGAACTGCTCTCGTCGCATGGCGAGCTGCATATCTTGCAATGCTAAGAGATGCTCCTCAGCTCCAGGCATGAGCGCTCCTGGACGGTTGAGCGCGCTTTTCTTGTCAGGAATGAAACGATAATGGGGAGCGTTTTGATCCAATTCTTGCTGAGTTGGTTCCAGCGATATATACGCCAGGTCCCACGAGGCACCCAATGATTGGCCATTCGTGGTAAAGGGAAGGCTGCCTGGCATTGGGATGGGTGCTTGAGATTGACTCACTATGATACCTCTATTCTCCTGCGTGTTATGCACTACGACTGCCTGCAGCTTCTGTGAGGTCGATTCAACGCCATCATCCCCCTGCATAGTGAGTACCTTATCTACCTCACGGGCGATCAAGCGAGGCATCACATGATCCAGGATACGTCCGACAAAACCACTTATCGTCAGGGCGACCATGCTATAGAGCGCAAATGTACCCGAGATCATCGCAAAATGACCGAAAGCGTGCATGAAGAGCACGATCAGCCCCACTATTGCTAGCAGCACATGCCAGTGCAAGGAAGCATTGAGTTGACCTATAGCCCGCTTTCGCAGACGGCGCCGTATGCTATACAACACCGCAGCAAGGATTAAAAATATTGTCCCAGAGGTCGCATAACCAAGTCCAGCCCAACTATCGGGTGTAGTATCGTAACCGGATTGACTTTATCCTCCTCTCTCAGAACGCATCAGGCGCACTTTGATCCACATGATCATTGCATCGCGGTGTAATCCTACCGGACAGGGCGCAACACAGGCTCCACATTGATAACATGAGCGGGCAAAACGTGCTACCGGAGTGGAAATGGCGCCTGAAAGCGTTTCGCGGTTCAATACATCAATGGAAATAGTTTCAGCCAATGCAGGGCACGCCAGTAAGCACTCATTACAACCAATACAGGCATGTATTTCCTGGGCCACCTGTGGAGCAGTTTTATGGAGGAGAGTCGATTTCATAGCGGCACACTCACTTTTCCCACAATAGAGTCTTTTGTGTTTATTGCTGGCAATATGTTCATAATAGAAAGTTGGTTTTCTCTGATTGTCTCTGCTCTGGAGGTGGGAAAGAAGACTTACGAGCTTTTACCGCGGGCGTTTTATCACTGTAGGACCAGAGACTGCGTGTGACAGTGCGTGAAGGGAGTGGCAACAACATGGACTCAATATCCTTTCTTGAAGGTACTGCTATATTCCCTGTTGAAGGCCTCGTATCTCTTTCCAAATCATGCATGGTCGGTTGATCAGCGAGGGACGAGAGTACAACAAGCGATGTATCGAACGTTTCCGCGTGGAGGGTTTTCATATTCGCAATAGCACTTACAGTGGAAACTGACGTAGTTGATGAGTGTACGGCCGGGCCGTATTGGGCAGCAATGATTGGCGCATGAGACGGGTGATGAGCTACAACAGGGAATGATCGAACAGGTGCCATAGGATAAGAGATGGGTTTCACGACAGGTATTTTGCCTGAAGTGACCATGTCCAGAGCGGCCTGTGATCTCCTTTGGGAGAAGTATTTTCGAGCATCGAATTCTCCTTTGAGCAAGGCTTTTTTGATGCGACGAATTGAAAGGCCCTCATCAATGATGCTTTTAATGGCCAAACTGTCTGGTTGTGCAGTCCCAATTGAGAGGTAGCCTACCAATCTGTCACCTATGACAGTCATGCGACAATATTTATTTTTACTATGATCGGTGACAATCGTAGCCCCTTCCAACATACGAAGGGGATTACCTACCGTTAACATATAAAGATCCGCTACATGAGTGGCGTGCCAGGGAACCCCCATAGATTGAGTAGCTAATTCATGATGTCCTGTCACTACTGCTGCGGCTGAGCGACCTTGTAACACTGCGGAATACCACTGGGCCCGCGTCTCATATACACCCGTCTGAGGATCTTTGCGTGCGGCGACATCACCGACTGCATAAATGTCGCGCACACTGGTGCGAAACTGATCATCGACATATATGCCAGAGCCGTGCATCATGGGGGAAGTACAGTGCTCAGCGAGGGTAGTGACGGGAGATGTACCGGTACACACCAGCACCAACTGACAAGGAATCATTTTATCGTGGTTAGTTATCACACCAACGACGGAACCCACTCTGCCAACAATTCCACTAAGCTCAGTCTTCAATGCAATTTTTGCACCAGCGTTACGCGTGTTTTCCAATATCATTTCAGATGCGGTATGATCAAGCATATGCGACAAGAAGGATTTGCCGCGTATCAGCCAGCTGACTTCGACTCCGTGGTGTAAGAGGCTCATCACTGTCTCGATAGCGTGCGCACCCCCTCCAATCACCACCGCTGATTCAACCCCATCAAGGCGTCTTAGCAAATCCAGGTAGTCCTGTAAACGGTGAAGGGTGAGTACCCCATCGAATTCACGTCCAGGGAGGTGTGCGGGTAGTCCATTCGGACGGCTACCGGTTGCAATGATGAGCGAGCCATAACCAAAGGTATAACCACCACGTAAACCAAGAAACTTATCCTGAGCGTTGATCTCCTCAACTCGTGCATTGACCATACGAATGCGTTGGGTACGTTCGGTTCCCGCAGGGTAAGCCAGGAGGTGTTCCTGTGTGAGCCTCCCGATAGCAAATTGTTTGAGCGCAGGGGTATTGATGGTTGGATGGCACTGCTCGGTAATAATAGCTATACGTGTATCGGGTGCGAAGCGGCGAGCCTCGACAGCCGTCGTAAGGCCGGCGATACCATTTCCTACAATGACGATATCTGCCCACTCTAATGTATTATGCATGTTTACACCACGAACTATGTTGAATGCAATTGACACATCGTTATACACTTGCGATTGTACGATAGCTTCTCTTTCATATTCGCATAGATCGAGCTCAGGTTGGTAGAAAAGTACCAAAGTTGGGTTAAGGTTTATACAGTATGCTAAAAGCCGCAGTTTCTGCTATACTTTTTCATACGAGGTCGATATACTTGCTCCATTGCAAGGGAGGAGATGAAATGGCGACGACCCAGCAAGCCTATCTACCACACTTCATCAATCCAGCATAAGGAATTCGTATGGCTGATATTGTTCCGTATTTAGAGCGTATCCGTGCCCACTTTGAGCTTCCCGAAACGCGGGAAGCCTTTCGGGGCTTTGCCAGAACTATTCAGTTCATTATTACTGATCTTCGGCGTAATTTTGTGTTGAGCATTGCTCAAGATGGAAGTGCTACACTGACAGAAGAGACACTTCCTCAGCCGGATATAACTTTCACTACCAGCAGTGATACGCTGGCCGGCATACTTGATGGGACCGTGAATCCGCAGCTTGCCTTGATTACCCGTAAGCTCAAAGTCTCTGGTAAAATGGAGGATCTCGCGAAATTGCAGAAATTGTTGTGAGTACTGATTGATGGATTGACATACTACTCTCCAAAGGCTTACTGTTCATGATCAGCTTGTCTGATTATGTCACCGTTATTTGGTATGATGTGCGATAACACACGCAGATATCTCAAATGAATAAGCGACGGGCTGGCAGATACGTTTGCTCATAGATCGTGTTGTAGATCTCGACCGCCTCTGCAACAGGCTCATAGATCTGAACTGTATGCCGGACCGAAGAGGCTGCTTCCTCGCCTGAGCGAAATATATTCGCACCCATGCCCGCGAGCAATGCTGCACCTGTTGCTGCTGCCTCAGTAATTTGGGGTACTTTGAGCGGGCAACCGGTTATTTCCGCTTTGATCTGTAACAATAGTGTAGCTTGAGTAGTGCCGCCAATCACAGTGATTTCGGGGTGAGGTGGTGCAATGCCCAGGTTACAGAGCATCTCCGTATTATCGCGCAGCCAGAAAGCGAGACCCTCTATCAGCGCCCGCACCAGTTCTGGACGGTTGTGAGACGGTGTCAGGCCAAGAATAGCGCCGCGCGCCGAGCTTTTTCCATATGGAGTGCCGGAACCAAGAAAGGAGGGCAAAATGATAGCACCACGGGCGCCAGGAGGTACCTCTGCGGCTTCACGTAGTGCCTGGGTATAGTTCTCCTGGGAAACGGTCCCTTGTTTTCCCTGACCATAGAGCAATGTAACAATCCATTCAAGGGCACCTCCGGCGGAGTTCAACGCACCAAGGGTGACGTAGGTATGCTGTACGACATATGCATAACTGTTGCAGCCAGCCGCCAATAGTTCGGGACTGGGACGAAATGCATCGCTGACTGCCATGATAACGCTAGCTGTACCTATTGACTCCAGCAGATGGCCTGCCTGTGTCACTCCTACTGCTAGCGCGCCGCAGAGATGATCATGTCCACCTGTACTCACAATTGTCTGTTGTGGTAAGCCGGTCTGCTCAGCAACTTCTTTGCTCACGGTACCAATGGCGGTTCCACTGGGAAAGGCAGGTGGGAACCACGCTGCAGGAAGACCTGCCTGCTCGAGGAGTGGTTCTGACCAGGTGAGTGTACGTTGATCAAAGAGCATAGTGCGTGAAGCAATGCTATAATCGGTAGCAAAGCTCCCACTCAGCTTCCACAACACAAAATCTTCAATGCTTAACCAGTGATGGATACGTTCCACTACCTGCGGAACGTGATTACGTAGCCAGAGCAGTTTATTCACGCCATACGTTGGGCGTGGAATATGTCCCGTAATGGTAAAGATGCGCTCTCGACCGGCGATGTTCTCCCACCACTGTGCCTCCGCGACTGTACGCTGGTCATACCAGGCAATGGCAGCGTGCAATACGTTTCCACCGGCATCCACGGGAAATGCTGACTCCCCCATGCTAGCAACTGAGATGGCATGGATGCGTTCAGGTCGATCACACTGCTGAACGGCAGCTTGAATGCTCTGAAGGACTGTTCCCCATACGTCTTCTGCGTCAAATTCGCTCCATTCTGGCACTGGGTGGCGTACTATGGTG
>VBHS01000083.1 GCA_005881295.1 Chloroflexota bacterium | reverse complement strand
AAGAGTGGGTTGGCCAGTGGCCCCAGCACAGCAGGGATCGCTGAGATGAGGCCCAGCTCGGTGCTCATGGCCACCAGTTCAGCGCGCTCTAACCGCTCCAGCGGTTCCTCGTTGCGGCGTCCCAGCGAGAGGATGAGCGAAAGGCTGGCAAAGCCGGAAGAAAGACCTGAAGTTAGGAACAGCGGTCCCAGGATATGCCGCGCGCGCGCCCACACGGGAACGGCGGTCGACGCCAGCAGCACTCCCGTGTATGAGGCAACAAAAAGGCCAAAGAAACTGCCTATACTCTCGATGATTTTCACTGGCAACGCCTTGAAAAGTCGCGGAAAGACCGGTAGCCAGTTCAAAAATCCATCTTTTGCCATCTGGTGGGCCGCCGTCAGACCACAGAACATGCCAAATAGCGAAAGTCCCCATGTTCCCAGCGACATGGGCGAGCGAAATTTCAAAACACGCAGCATATGCAGGAACCGTTCGGGCCGTCCCAGGTCTTTAATTAGCAGGATAGGGCTGACGATGATGCAGGCAAACGAGAGGTAGCGACCGGCGCGCACCAGAGGGGCATCCCTCCTGGGGGAACCAAGCAGGTCTGCCAGGCTGGCAGCCAGGTAAGAGCCTCCGGCTAACCCGCCGAGGAAGAAGTAGAGGACTACCTCCCATTTCCAGTGGGCTTTCTTGATCACCGGCTGGTTATAGTAAGTCTTCTGTCCGCTGATCAACTGTTCACCCCAGCTGGTCAGCGCCCCACCCTCCTCGGGAGTAAGAAGATTGTCGTCGCTCTGAGTGCTCGGCCGCTGGCTTATGGTATCGGTGTTCATGATTGGTTTTTCTCCCTGAATGTTGAGATGTTTGTAAATAATCCTGGTCAAAGTAGGGGCAAGCCCTGGCTCCTACTTTTTTCGGCTCCAAAGAGAGAAGGCCGTGGCAAGCGTCAGAACCGCCGCGGTGGCCAGGCTCGCCATGAAGCCGGGCAGGACATTCTCCTGTGGCAACCTGGGTTTTTCTGGCAGGTTATAGACGGAAGGGCGGTCCATCAGCAGGAAAAAGGCGTTGAGGTTCCCAACCGTTGTATCCTCGTCGACGCCATAGAGATATGCCGCCTTCTCGCCGCGCTCGTGCAGTACGCCTACGCGCTTTTTGGCCTTTTCACGCAGTTCATCTATGTCACCAAAGGTAATCGAGTCGGTCGGACAGGCTTTGGCGCAAGCAGGCTCGATGCCATCTTTCTGCCGGTCATAACACAAGGTGCACTTAAAGGCTCGTCCATCGTCGAGATTGAGATCCACTACGCCAAAGGGGCAGGAAGGCACGCAATAGCCGCAGCCATTGCAGACATCCGGTTGCAGGTACACGTCCCCAAACTCGTTGCGGATCAAGGCTCCCGTCGGGCACGCCTCCATGCAGCCAGGATTAGCGCAGTGCTTACACACATCGCTCATCATCAACCAGTTCACTGACTTGCCCGTTCCATCTGTTGTCCGGGGCTGCTCAATGAAGGCGACATGCCGCCAGGTTGTGGCGGAGAGCATCGAGGTATTGTCGTAGCTATGTCCCGTAAACCTGAAACCATCGGCAGGCAGCTGGTTCCATTGTTTGCACGCAACCTCGCAGGCTTTGCAGCCAATGCAGATCGTCGTATCGGTGAAAAATCCCATCTTGCCCATCAGCGTTTTCCTTTATACATTACGGCAGCTCACGCGCCACAATACTGCCATCCTGCCCCTGGTGTGATCGACGCCCTGGACGCATGTTGCAGGTAAATGCCTTGGCATCGTGCATGCTGACATTGCGGTCGGCGACCAGGAGGAGTAAATCGTTGGCAACATCGCCCTTCACCACGCCTTGATACCCCCAGTGGTACGGCAAGCCAATTTGATGAACGGTGTGACCCTCTATCTTCAGGGGTTTCATGCGTGGCGTAACCAGCGCCCTTGCTTCAACCTCACCACGTTTCGTCCAGATAGTAATCCAGTCGCCATTTTTGACTCCCTTCTCCGCCGCCAGTTCCTCGCTAATCTCGGCAAACAGTTCCGGCTGTAGTTCGGAGAGCCAGGGTAACCAGCGTGACATGGCGCCACCCACGTGATGCTCGGTGAGCCGGTAAGTAGTAATCGCGTAAGGATAGTCTGGATTGGCAAGGCCATTTTCTGGATTATCAGGTCGGCGCCAGTGTTTCACCACCGGGTTGATCGGTGTTTTAGGGTAGAGCAGATTCGTGACAGGTGACTCTACTGGCTCGTAGAACGTGGGCATTGGACCATCGGTCAATCCGCTCGGAGCATAGAGCCGGCCTCGACCTTCAACGTTCATCGTGAACGGATCCGCGCCCGAATGTGCATCCAGCCCATAACCATTTGGATCAGCTTTGGCAGTAGGTGGCTTCGTCTCAGGAAAGTCTGGTACATCGTAGCCAACCCAGCGGCCCTTTGTGCCATTCCCATTGTCGTGCTCGGGGTCCCACCAGAGATATTTCTTACGTTCCGACCACGGCTTGCCGTCCGGGTCAGCCGAGGCGCGGTTGTAGATTATATGGCGATTGGCAGGCCAGGTAAAGCCCCAGTCGAGGCTGACATACTCGTCGCCATGGCGTCTCCGTGCCAGGTTCTTCCCCTCTTCAGGCATTATGCCGCTGAAAATCCAGGCACCACAGGCGGTACTGCCATCCGCTTTGAGCTGCGTAAAGCCTTTGACCACCTTGCCATCAGCGACGGTGTAACCGTTGATCTCTTTCACGATATCTTCGACGACGGGTTCCTGTAATGGTCCCTCGCGGCGATAATTCCAGGTCAGATTTTGAATGGGCTTGTCACGCTCCTTCGTACTGTTCTTGTAAAGTTCTTTCAGGCGGACATAGAGCTCCGTCAAGAACCAGTTCTCCGAACGGGCATCATCCGGTGAGTCCATAGCCTGGTCGCGGTACTGTATGAGGCGTTGGGTATTGGTGAAGCTTCCCTCTTTTTCCACGTGTGACGCGGCAGGAAGGAAGATGACCTCTGTAGGAATTTTGGTAGGATCAATGCCTGGCCGTTTCCAGTATGCTGCCGTCTCAATTTCGTACAGGTCACGTACAACCATCCAGTCCAACTTCTCCATGGCGGCACGGTGGAAGCCAGCATTAACGCCTCCAGCGGCCGGATTCTGGCCCATTGAGAAGAATCCCTTCATTTTCCCATCCTTCATCGTGACAAACATGGCCAGGTCTGAATGGTCCTCGATAATTTTGGGCAGGTAGTTGTAGGCCCAGTCATTCTCCCCTGTGGCCGCGTCACCATACCATGCCTTCATGAGACTCACAAAATACTCGGGATAGTGCACCCACCAGCCAGCATCCTGGCTATTGTGCTCCATATACGTCTGAAAGTCGTACTCTTCG
>VBHS01000082.1 GCA_005881295.1 Chloroflexota bacterium | reverse complement strand
GGTGATGTCCACGCTGGTCGCATTGAGGGTTGATATCGTTGGCCTCAATTGCTCGACGGGACCAGAGTATATGCGCGAACCGGTGCGCTTCCTGGCAGAGAACTGCCCACTACCCATCTCTACAATTCCGAACGCGGGTATTCCACTCAATGTCAACGGGTTAGCAGTGTATCCAATGGAACCCGAGCCGATGGCAGCGGCGCTGCGCGAGTTTATTAGCGAGTTTGGCGTCAATATCGTCGGTGGCTGCTGTGGGAGCAGCCATGAGCACTTGCAAGCTATCGTCAAAGCCTGTCGCAATGTGCCACGTCGCCCGCGATCAATCGCGGATGCCAACTTCACGCACAAAGATTTTACGCGCATCACTCCGCCGTTCGTCTCGAGCGGTATACGGGCGACAGCGCTACAACAGGTCCCCCCACCGCTCCTGGTGGGAGAGCGGGTGAACGGGCAGGGGAGCCGCAAAGCGAAGCAGGCCCTGCTCAATGATGACTACGATACGTTGCTCACCATTGGGCGCGAACAGGTTGAAGGTGGAGCACACGTGCTGGATGTCTGTGTGGCGCTGACGGACCGCACCGACGAAGCCGAACAGATGGCAAAAACGGTTAAAAAGCTTTCAATGGGGCTCGAAGCGCCGCTGGAGATCGACTCGACCGAGCCAGATGTGATCAAAGCCGCGCTAGAAACCTATCCAGGGCGAGCAATCATCAACTCGATCAATATGGAGACGGGACGAGAGCGCATAGACAACGTTGTGCCGATGGCGGTTGAACATGGTTCCGCCGTGGTCGCGCTGACCATTGACGAGATAAGCATGGGCAAGACAACGGAACGCAAGGTCGAGATTGCCCACAAAATCTACGATATCTGTGTCGACGAGTATGGGCTGGCGCCTAATGCGCTGATTTTCGACGTGCTCACATTTCCGGTGACGACCGGACAGGAGGAGCTTAAAACGGCCGCCATCGAAACACTGGAAGCCATCACCCGCACCAGGGCTGAGCTCCCCGGTGTATTGACCATCCTGGGGGTCAGCAATGTCTCGTTTGGCCTGCAGCAGCACGCGCGGGCTGTGCTCAATAGCGTGTTTCTCTATCACGCCGTCAAAGCGGGGCTGGACCTGGCCATCGTCAATCCTGTGCACATTACGCCCTATACCGAGATAGACGCTGAACAGCGCCAACTGGCTGAAGACCTGATCTATAACAGAGCAGATGCGTTGCCGCGCTACATCGCCTACTTTGAGGAACACGCTCCCCAGCAGGACAATGGGAATAGCAAAGTTGATCCTACCGAGGGTATGAACCTGGCGGAGCGCATTCACTGGCAAATCCTGCACCGCCGCAAAGAAGGTATCGAGCCGATGATCACCGAGATCATTGCAGAACGTTCGCAAGAGTTGGGTATCAAGCAGAGTGAGGTGGCGGTCAATGTGCTCAACACCGTGCTATTGCCCGCGATGAAAGACGTAGGAGATCGTTTTGGCGCGGGCGAACTGATCCTTCCATTCGTATTGCAGTCGGCTGAAGTGATGAAACGGGCGGTTGCGCACCTGGAGGGTTACCTGGAAAAGGTCGAAGGTTATACGAAAGGCAAGGTTGTGCTGGCGACGGTCTTTGGCGATGTGCACGATATCGGTAAAAACCTGGTCAACACTATCTTGAGCAATAACGGCTATACGGTCTATGATCTCGGCAAACAGGTGCCGTTGAATACGATCCTGGACAAGGCCATCGAGGTAAACGCAGATGCAATCGGCCTCTCGGCGCTGCTGGTGAGCACATCCAAACAGATGCCGCTCTGTGTGAAGGAATTATACAAACGGGGCCTGAACTTTCCGGTCATCGTTGGGGGAGCGGCGATCAATCGCTCCTATGGGCGGCGCATTCTCTTTGTGGATGAACAGACGCCAGGCGCGGCGCCGGTGCCTTATGAGCATGGTGTGTTTTACGCGCGCGATGCTTTCGAAGGGCTGGAGATCATCGATCGCTTGACAAGTAACCCTGAGCAGCGGGCAAGCTTTATTGAGCGGATTAAGGAAGAGGCGCTCAAAGAACGTTTGAAGAAGACGGAGAGAACAACAAGGGCAACAGGTGAAACGACCTCTCAGGCAAAAGAAGATATCGCTTCTAACAGTGTGAAACCGGCGCTGTCCATTCCCCGGCCACCATTCTGGGGGCCGCGCGTGCTTGGCCGCATTGGCATCGAGGACGTAGCGCCTTGCATGGATTTGAACACACTCTTCCGCCTGCACTGGGGCGGAAAAACACATGGAGCCGATTTTACGCGGCTGGTAGAGATGGAGTTCCGGCCACGTTTGAAGCGTATGCTGCTCGAGGCACGCCAAAGGCGCTACTTACAACCAAAGGCGATCTACGGCTATTTTCCTTGCCAGTCGAGCGGTAATGAATTGATCGTGTATGACCCAGCGGAGATGCAAGGGCAGCAGCAAAAAGACTCACTGAGGGAGGTGGCACGATTCTATTGTCCACGGCAGCAAGAGCGCGAACGGCTCTGCCTGGCAGATTATTTTGCCCCGGTCAACAGCGGCAAGATAGACCTGGTGGCTTTGCAGGTCGTCACGATGGGACAGTCAGCCACTGAAGCGGTTCAGCAGCTGCAGGACGCGGGGGATTATGCCGAGGCGTATTTTGTGCACGGCCTGGCGGTTGAAATGGCCGAGGGGTTGGCGGAATATACTAATCGGTTGATCCAGCAGGAACTGGAGCTGGATGAGCAGCGGGGGCGACGTTATAGCTGGGGCTATCCGGCTATTCCTGATCTGGAGGATCATGTGAAGGTTTTCCAGTTGC
>VBHS01000081.1 GCA_005881295.1 Chloroflexota bacterium | reverse complement strand
GATATTGGCGGGTTTGATGTCTCGATGCAAGACAGGTGGCTCCTGCTGATGCAGGTACATGAGGGCATCCACGATGGGCTCTAAAAGCGTCAGTACCGACTGCAACGGGAAACGTTTTCCTGGTTGCTCGTTGCGTAAGACGTCGAGATCTTTCCCCTTGATATACTCCATCAGCAGGTAGACGCGCTTGAGCTCTGCTTGTTCAAAGGCGTAATAGACGCGGGGCAAGGCAGGATGAGTGAGCCGTTTCAGCAACTCGTACTCAAAGAGCAGCCGTTTGCGGTCTTGCGTACTTGGGTTGAGCACTTCTTTCAGCGCAAATACCCTTTGTTTGTTTTGTTGCTCGCTCACCAGGTAGACTGCGCTGAATCCTCCCTTACCGAGCAACTTCTCCACACAATAATAGCCTTCGTGATCGTCTTGCACCGTAATGCCAATAGGAAGCGTCATTTGTTCTTGCAACACCGCTATCTCTTTTCATAGGAGCAAGAAAGCTCATCTGCTATCTGGAATAACTTGCACTCAATGATGACACGTCCATCGTTTTGTTTTGGTGCCACTTCACTTTTTCAGAGAGACGAGAAACTTTTGACGAGTCTATTTCGTAGTGAGAACAGGAGAGAGAACATCGTATGTTGAGGAAACGTTGCGCCGGCCCTTTGCTGCTTGTGTTGCTGACGGTAACAGGATGCCAATTGACGCAATCAGCATTTAGCAGGACAGTGGGAAACGCGGGGGCTGTTTTCTCTGCTGCTTCGACAACGCTTTCCTATGCTCACGAGGGAAAGATCACGAGTGCCTATGCCCAAGCCAGCTTTGTGAACTATCAAAGCGAGTTGGATGGTCTCGATCAGCAGTTGCCCTCGCAACAAGGGGCCCCTGATAAACGCACCGTTCAGCACCTCCTTGATCTATACAGACCTGCGATGCAGGCAGTCATTCAGCCTTGCCTGGAAGAATCATGTCACTGGCAGGCCCAGGTTGCGGCTTTGAACCGTGCAAGCCAGGCATTCCTGATGGCAGGTGGGTAATGAAGAAATGGCTCTCAATTACCCTGGGTATTGTAACGGCAACAGGTGGCTTTCTCGATGCCGGGACCATTGCTACCTCGGGTGAATCAGGCGCCAGGTTTGGACTTGGACTGATCTGGGCATGTCTCATTGCCACGGTAGCCATCATTCTTCTTGTAGAGATGATGGGTCGCTTCAGCGCGATCTCGAAGAAGACATACGCGGAGGCCATCCGTGAGAACTTTGGCTTCAAGTTTTACCTTCTGCCGCTGCTCAGTGAAGTAATTGCTGAGAGTATCCTGCTCGCAGCGGAGATTGGAGGTATCGCCATCGCACTCTCACTCATGACGGGTATCTCCTGGCGCATCCTCTTTCCGCCGGCAGCGTTTCTCGTCTTTGCGATGGCCTGGCGCGCTCCCTTTGATTGGATTGAAAATGCACCTGCTCTCCTTGGCCTTGTGACGCTCTCCTTCATCGTCGGCATCATTGCCCTGGGTGGCCCTTCTCATCAACTCTTGTCGACCTTGTGGAAACCGGAGGTCAAACAGGGTGAACTTGCTGACTATTTGTACCTTGTTGCAGCAACCCTCGGGGCAACCATCAGTCCCTATCTCCTGTACTTCTACTCGTCGGGAGCTCGCGAAGAACATTGGACGAGCAGCTCCTTGTTACTGAACCGCGTAACAGCGATTGTGGGGATGAGTTTTGGCAGCCTCGGCTCCATTGCCCTCATTTTTCTGGGTGCGATGGTCCTGCAACCACTCAATATGCAAGGGAGTTCGCTTGGTGAACTTGGCCTCTCCATGGCGAAAGCGCTTGGTCCCTTTGGCGCGCTGCTCTTCGCAGTTGCCCTGTTTGCAACCTGTCTGGGGGCTGCCCTTGAGGTTGTGCTCGGGGTCTCGTACAACATCGCCCAGGGCTTTGGCTGGGAATGGGGTGAGGATAAGAAGCCCGTTGAGGCGGCTCGCTTTAACCTCGTGTTGATCATTTTCCTGCTCGTGGCTGTTGCTATTGGACTGATGGGGATCGACCCGCTCCAACTTGCCCTCGCCGGCTCGACGGTGATTGCCTTATTTCTGCCTATCTCACTCTTTCCATTTCTGGTGCTCATGAACGATCCCCAGTATCTCCGCGATAAAACCAATGGGCGTTTCAGCAATATCGCCATCATCTGTATTTTGCTCATCGCCTTTGTTGTTGCTTTCGTATCTATTCCACTTGAGATTCTGAGCGGAGGAGGGTAGGAAGAATGCCAATTACAGACGACCAGATATTCTCCATACGCGATATCATCGACTCGCAGTTAGAGACACGCGAAAAGCGCAGGATAGGCCGGGTATCGGATATCGAGGCTATATGGCAGGAGGATGGTACGCTCGTTCTTTCCTCGCTCGTCATTGGGCCGCAGGCGCTTGCCGGTCGTATCGCCTCCCCCCTACGTTCAATCGTTCGGTTCGTGTTGCGAGACCGTTTCGATCACGGCATCCCACTCGACGATGTCGAAGATTTTGGGCCAACGCTGCGGCTGCGTGGATCTGCGGCTGACTATCCCGTGGGACAGTCGGATGCATGGATTGCCAACCATATCTTGCGTTGGATTCCGGGGAGCGGGCACTGATGCGAGCAAAACAATCAAAGCTGTACATTGGAAACATCCTCGGTACGAAGATCGTGACTGCTGAAGGCAAGATGATCGGGCACGTTGCCGATATTCAGCTCTCCCCTGGTCCAGA
>VBHS01000080.1 GCA_005881295.1 Chloroflexota bacterium | reverse complement strand
AAGTCTGCAAATAGCAACAGACCTGGTGGACGCTTTTCCTGATGGTGTCCACGTTGTTCCACTCGCTCCAATCAGCACCGCCGACCTGGTTCTTCCTACCATTGCCCAGGTGTTGGGACTTGGAGAGAGCGCGGACCTGCCTGCGATAGAACGCCTGAACGACTATCTGCAAGACAGGCACCTCCTGCTCTTGCTCGACAACTTCGAGCAAGTTATTACAGCGGCACCGCTCCTGGCAGAACTCCTCCAAAGCTGTCCTCATCTCAAAATGCTTGTCACAAGCCGCGAGGCCTTGCGCATTCACGGCGCATATGAGTTTCCTGTCCCGCCATTGGCGCTCCCCGATCTCAAGCATTTGCCAGACATCGAGACACTTTCACACTACGCTTCTCTCGCTCTCTTCACGCAACTTGCGCTCGCCATCAAGCCTGACTTTGTTCTGACGCAAGCGAGTGCCCGTGCTATTGCAGAAATATGTATCCGTCTGGATGGATTACCACTGGCTCTTGAATTAGCGGCAGCTCGCATCAAACTCCTGCCTCCACAGGCATTGCTGGCACGACTGGGGCGTCGTTTGCAGGTGTTATCCAGTGGAGATCGTGATCTCCCAGTACGACAGCAAACGTTAAGGAATACCATCAAGTGGAGCTACGATTTATTAGACGCAGGGGAGCAACGGCTGTTCAGGTGTCTTGCTGTCTTTGTTGGTGGCTGCACCCTGGACGCGGTGGAGACGTTCTATGCATTGCCTGGCCATATGACGACGTATGTGCTTGACGGTGTCGGACGGTTAATCGACAAGAACCTGCTGTACCAGGCCGAGCAAGAGGGCAATGAGCCACGACTGCACATGTTGGAAACGATCCGCGAATATGGATTAGAGTGCCTTGATGCCTGTGGAGAGGCGGAGATCACTCGCCGTGCTCACGCTGCCTATTACCTGCGACTTTCGGAGGAAGCGGAGCTCCAGACAGCAGGGCGGCAACAGGTCATGTGGTTGGAGCGACTGGAACGCGAGCATGCGAACCTGCGGGCGGCTTTGCGCTGGTTGAGAGATGCAGGAGAGCATGAACAGGCACTGCGGTTGGGAGGTGCGCTCTGGTGGTTCTGGTGGGTGCATGGTCATTTGAGCGAGGGGCGCGGCTGGTTGGAGAGCATGCTTACCGCAGGGAAAGAAGTTTCTGATGCCGTGCGGGCAAAGGCACTCTATGGGAATGGGGTCCTGGCATATGCCTATGATGACCGTACGAAGGCGGAAGCTCTCTTCGCGGAGAGCCTGGCTCTCTCCCAGAAACTTGGAGAGAGGCGCGGTATCGCCAGCTGTCTGTATAAACTGGGATACGTGGCCTGGTCAAGGGGGAACTATACAGCGGCTCGTTCACTGGCAGAACAAGCGCTGGAAATAGTCAGAAAGTTGAACCGCAAAGATGATATTGCCGATGCGCTCCTTCTGCTGTCCGAGGTATTGATCAATCAAGGTGAGTATACCGAGGCGCGAACGCTGATCGAAGAGAGCCTCACGCTCTTCAGAGCCTCAGGTGACGAATGGGGTATGGCCTATACGCTCATCTACCTGGCTCGCGCAACCTTCTTTGCAGGTGATGCTGCCATGGCGCGCTCCGCACTCGATGAATGCCTGGTGATCTCCAGAGAATTGGGCTACAAAGGAGGCATTGCCTGGGCGCTCAGTGTCCTGGGGCGAGTCAGACTCCATCAGGGTGACGGGGTCGAGGCTCGTTTGCTGATAGAGGAAAGCCTGGCAATACGCAGGGAGCTGGAGGATCGTCCGGGCATTGCTGACTCGCTCTTCCATCTAGCGGAAGTGACCTCTTCTCAGGGGGACTACACCCAGGCACAATCCCTTTATAGAGAGAGCCTGGCGATAGCTGAGGAACTGGACGACAAATGGCTCATTGCTAGCTGCCTGCAAGGATTAATGGGAGTAGCCCTGGCGAGTGGGCAACCTGCATGGTCTGCACGACTGTGGGGAGCTGCAGAGAGAATCCGTGAATCTCTGGGTGTGCCTATTCCATTGGTGGAACGTGCCAGGTATGAGCAGATGGTGAACAGTCTTCATACTCAACTTGGCAAAACTGCATTCAGGGCAGCCCGGAAGGAGGGACGATTGATGACGCCTGTGCAGGTTCTTGCCGCGCAGGGGCCAGTGAAACTCTCTACAGAAGCTGCCCAACGAGCAGAAAAGGCAGGCACTGTAGCAACACCTATCTCCCCGCTTTCTGCAAAACTGACAGTGCGCGAGGTCGAGGTGCTGCGCATGTTAGCTTTGGGATTGACTGACACACAAGTGGCCGAGAAACTTGTGATCAGCCGGCGAACAGTCAATACTCACCTCACCTCAATCTACAGTAAAATAAACGTCTCTACACGGAGCGCTGCCACACGTTATGCTCTAGATAATAGGCTGGTTTGACCAAGAATCAGAATTCAACTCCGTTATGTAACGTACAGGCTTTCACACATGTCCCCCACAGTCGGCTGCAGAGAGATTGCAAAAATAAGTTACTTAACAGATGCGCTCTCACTCTTCCCGGTTTACACTGCTCTCAGTGGCAGTTCTATGAGAAGCCCATATATCACAAATCTTTATCAATTGCTATGAAAAACCAGGAGAAAAAAAGTGAAAAACCTCATCTTATCGTACTGCAAGCATCTCTTTGCAGGCGCAAGCGTGCTCCTACTGCTAGCCCTTCTACTTACTGCATGTAGTAGTAATGGTGCGAGTGCCAGCAGCAGTTTGAACATGGTTGGAATAGTCCGTAGTGATGCACCTCAAGCGCCACTTTCCCAGAGCACACTCGGCCCACAGCCATGTCCTGGCAAGGCGAACAATCTCTCGTATTGGGACAACATTATCAGGACAAGTGGTGATGCCAAGGTTGAGAGTGTCAGCTGCGCCAAATTCATGACCTCTCCTGGGCTGCAAGCGCTGGTGCTGGTGCGTCACCCTAGCACTGGCTCAATTGCTGATGTCTACGTCTATGCCAAGATCCTGAGCCATAAGCCGGCGCGGATCTTCAAGTTGTCAGGCCTCTTGCATGGAAAAGCGAAGATCAGTGTCTACAACACCGTCTTGACGGCCCAGGCACAAAACAGTTCAACTCTGGTACCAGACCTCTTCCGCGAATTTAAGTGGTCGGATGGTGCCGGGGCATTTGAACAAACCGTCTTCCCTGGCATGTTCCCCGATATGACCCGCTATCAAGCCGAAGCAGACCAGGCCGAAGTCAATCAAGGTCATCAACCCTGGAAACTTGATGCCCTCGACACCACCAAAAGCGCCCTTGGCCTTTTCAAGAGAGACTGGAATAATCCAGTGACCCTTGTGAGTGGTGGTGGACTTCATGACGCTCATGCCGTTGTACGCGTGGAAGCATATCCGCAAGGCTCTGGCGCTTTTGCCATTCTCGTCAAGCTCAGTCGCCTTGAAGGAAATACTCACGGTGGCATCTGGGAGATTGTTGCCGTGCAAGGCAATCGGATGTCTCTCACTGCTCCAGTGAATGGCGCCCTCTTAACAAGCCCAACCATCGTCAAAGGCTCTGCTCCCCTGTTTGAGGCTGAAGCTGGCGTTGTAGAGATACTGGATAGCCACTATACCAGGATTGGTAGTGCTATTGCGACAGGTTCTCCCTTCTCGGTTCGTGTCAGCTACAGCTCAAGTTTCCATGGCGGTGCTCAGGAAGGTATTGTCTCTCTCTACCATCAAAGTGGCGCAAATACACCATTCATGGTGAAAGTCCTGCTGGGTGCATAACTGATGTTGGGAGCCCGCTCCAGGGCGACCGCAAGGGATCGCCCCTACTATACGCGCTGCATCGGCAGCCGTGGCGAAGGGATTAGCACAGCCAGGGCGACCGCAAGGGATCGCCCCTACTATACGCGGATCAGCCTGCCAAACCCGTATAGAGAGGTTGCCCCAGTCCTGGGGTGGTGCGGGCAACCCCTTGGCTCTATCCTTAAGTTGGTGCGCATGGGAGGAGAAGGATATCCTCCCTTTGAAGTATACAGTCGATCTAAAACCATCTCTGAAGGAGAAATTACGATGAAAGGTTTTCAAGACAACAGTCCATCTTCGGTAGTCTCTTCATATCGTCCTCGATTCATGATTCTTGCAGTGATAAGTGCATGTATTCTGTTCACTTTGGTCGTGAGTGTTAGTAGTGCAAATCTGTCTTCCAGCGCCAGTGCTGCCTCGATTGCCCATGCATCCACGGCCTCGCTCTCAGCAAGCTATCCAGTGAAAG